>NC_004319.1 GCF_000011305.1 Corynebacterium efficiens YS-314
GGTACCTCAACCCACCGCGACGAAGGCGGAAGAATCCGCGGGTGATTAAACGAAAGATGTCGAAATGGCCGGTGAAACGATCCCATCATTGTGGTCGGCCACTCGGCCCAGTGGTCACCGTCATCCCACCACTAACTTAACGGTATTGTCATTAAGCCCGCACAGGAGACGGGCGTCATTTTCTCTGCCCAGGCGTCGCTGTACAACATGTACGTCTATTTCTGGCGTTGGGCGATCTGGAAGGCATTCCAGCAGGCCCCTGAGGAAAAGGCAATCATATCCTTTATCACTGCCTCGTCCTGGCTGGACGGCCCCGCTTTTGTGGGGCTTCGAAAACTAGCGGTGGACACCGCCAATGATATTTGGGTCCTGGACCTCGGTGGAGAAGGCCGCGGAGCTCGCAAGGAAGAAAACGTCTTCGACATTCAATCCCCGGTCGCCATTGTGACCCTTGTGAAATCGGGTAAAGCCTCTAGAGCCGCCAAAATCTTCTATCGCAGGATCCGCGGCACACGGCAGGAAAAGTTCCTCCAACTCGACGAGATTAAGCGATTACACGCTGACGATGGATGGATCGAAATTGCTGCGCCGAACGGTGAGAAGTTCATTCCAGAAACAACCAGTGAACTCTGGCAGCAACTTCCCCTACTGGCAGACTTGTTCCCTTGGCAACAACCCGGGATTATGTATAACCGAGCGTGGCCTGTCGCTCCTTCGCCGGAGGTCTTGAAGGAGCGATGGAAATTTTTGCTAGAGGATACTGATGCCGACTCCCGAGCTGAGCGGTATGTAACGGGAAATAGCGGCCGCAATATCTATACCAAAGTGGGATCACTCGAGCCATTAGCGGATCTTCCGGTTGATGCTGAACCTCAACCCATTGTCAGGATGGGGTGGCGCTCGTTCGATCAGCAATGGACATTCGATGACCCTCGATTAGCTAAAACAGATAGCCCTGCGCTGTGGCAGTCTCTATCTGACAAGCAGGTCTTTCTC
This sequence comes from Corynebacterium efficiens YS-314, assembly GCF_000011305.1. Taxonomy (NCBI): domain Bacteria; kingdom Bacillati; phylum Actinomycetota; class Actinomycetes; order Mycobacteriales; family Corynebacteriaceae; genus Corynebacterium; species Corynebacterium efficiens. The sequence goes on from NC_004319.1 coordinate 997, forward strand.
GTGTCCCCGTGGACGGCACGGATCAGCAACGGGCCGGCAGCCACAGTTGCGGTTGGGGTCCCGGATAAGCACTACTACTGCAACCGCGGTGGAAAAGATGTCATTCCGCTGTACCGAGATCAAGAATGCGAACAACCGAACGTCACCGCTGGACTCCGGGAAAAACTGGAAGACATCATGGGTCTGGAAGTGACCCCCGAGGACTTCTTGGCCTACTGCTACGCCCTTATCGCGCATGGAGGCTACAGCGAGATGTTTCACGATCCGCTGGATTCATCTCCTGTCAGGATCCCCATCACCCGTGACCTCCAACGATTCACTCAGGCAGTCGAGATGGGCTACGAGCTTCTTTGGCTGCAGACTTTCGGACAGCGATTTACCTCAGACGCGCGGCCCCTTGGGCGAGTGCCACGTATTGACGGGCTGTTCTGGCTGGAGTCGGTAAACACCCTCCCTCAGGACATGAAGGAGATCAGCTATGACGCAGAAACACATCAGCTCCATATTGCTGACGGTGTCATCAGCGGAGTTCTCCCCGAAGTATGGACTTTCGAAGTCTCAGGCATGAAAGTCCTGGATAAGTGGCTGGGAGCCAGAACCCGTAAGGGTATCGGGCGAGCAGCCGGGAAATCAGCAACCCCGCTGGACCGCATCCGCCCCACTGAATGGGAGGACGAATGGAATGATGAGCTACTTGATCTGCTGCGGATGCTTACTAGAACAGTCGAGTTAGGCCCCCAGCAAATGCAGCTCCTGGAAGAGATTGTGCAGGGGGAGCTCATTACCGCCGATCAGCTTCCCTCCCCGACTGACGCTGAACGCAAGGTGCCAAAGACGATCAAGCGGGATTATGGCCAAACCTCAATTACCTTCTAGAGTCGAGAACCGCCGCGGACTTATTGAGTGGTTGATCGAATGGAACGGTGTATGACGGCGGCAAAGTTTTTCGGGAAAAGGGCTAACCGCCTTGCGACACCTGCCCCCTGCATAAATGTGTCGGGATAGAAAGCATTTTCTAGATATTTCCTATGTATGTCCATCCCGGATGAAAGACTGATAACCATGAAGGTAATTAAGGATGTCCTCGCTGCCCATGGCGTGCCCGTCGATGATCCCAACGATGCCACCCTGAGTGGTAGCGAGCATGCCCAGGCGATCATTGTCACCGCCTTGGTTGAGCAGTGGGATCGTCTTGACGGTTCCCAGCAACGGAGCATCGTGGAAGCCTTGGAAGCGTCGACGGTCGTGACTGAAGAGGCTGAAAAGTGGGTGAGGGATCGCATTCGCCCTGCCGAATAATCCCGGTTGTTTTTAACCCGCTCACTGAAACATCAGTGAGCGGGTTTTGCTGCCGCGGGTACTCGCTCGCGCTCCCACCCTTGCCCTGACATAACCCCGGCCGCGGTAGCTGCCAAGGGGTCGTTGTTCTTCCCAGAACAACGACCCCACCCGCCCGCGATCACCTCGCCCAGGCGAGGGCGGATCCGCTTCCAGGCCACCTTCCGGTGGTCTGTTTCGCGTTTCCCACCACCTCTCACCCACCGTGAGGTAGGGTGAGAGGAAAGAAAAAGAAAACCACATGGGACATTTGCACGATTGTGCTTTTGCCGGTGCGGGCGCGTGGTTTCGGATGGATCTGGGAGGTGGATGTTGTGCTGACGATTGCGAAGCTGGGGGCGCATTCGGTGAGCTATTATGACTCCACTGTGGCCGAGGGAATTGGCCCAGATAACTATTATTCCGAGGCCGGGAGTGCGCCGGCCCAGGTGTGGAGCAGAAGTGACCGCGTGGCAGAATGTGCGGCGTTTTTAGGTGTGGAGCAGGGGCAGTCACTTGATGGGGATCAGGTGAAGAAGTGGTTTAACCACACCACTGCTCCCAGTGGGAACCGTCTTGGTCAGGTGATGCGTGAGGATGGGGTGCGTGGTTATGATCTGACGTTTTCTGCGCCGAAAAGTGTCTCCGTGTTGTGGGGGTTGTCGGGTCGTGATGAGGTGCGCCAGGTGGTGGATGAGGCTCATGCAATGGCGGTGGCCAGGGCGTTGGATTACTTAGAAACGCATGCTTCTTATACGCGGCGACGTGATGAGAATAAGACGCTGATTGTGGATAAGACGGTGGGGTTATCTGGTGTGAAATATGAGCACCGGACTTCTCGTGCGGGCGATCCTCATGTTCACTCACATGTTCTATTAGCGAATCGTCAACTGTGCCCCGATGGGCAAGTGCGCTCGGTGGATGGAAAAAGTTTGTATCACGAGGCCCGTGCAGCAGGGATGTTGTATCAGGCGGTGTTACGGGAAGAACTAACCCGCCAGCTGGGTGTGGAGTGGGGTGAGGTCACCAAGGGGCAGGCCGATATTAAGGGGTTGAATGATCCGGCTGTGTTAACGGCTTTTTCCACCCGCACTACGGAGATTGGTCAGTGGGAAGCGGAGAATGCGTTGACCACGAACTATCAGCTCCAGCGGGTGGCGCAGAAGAAAACACGGCAGACCAAAAACGTCGATGCGGTTCTTTCTGATCTGGAAACCCAGTGGGCACAGCAGCGAGCAGCGCAGCAGGTCGCACAGTTTGCCGCAGGCCTAGGGGCAGGGGCAACCGAGGAGAAGAAGAATCTCCCGACCCCGGAAGCAGTATTAACCGAGGTCATTGCGGAGCGCTCGACGTTTACTCGTGCGGATGTGGTGGAAAAATGCGCGGAGATGATCCCCGTGGGGACGTTATCTCCTGATGAGATCCTTGGCTTTGTCGAGGCCACCGCCACCCACGCCTTAGAGTCAGTGGCACTCAGTGTCACCCCGGATCGTGCCCGGGAAGTCGATAACACCCAGCGAGAAGGTTCCCAGCGGTTTACCACTGACGCGGTGATCCAGGAGGTCAATAAGGGCATTGACCTGGCCACCACGAAGACGCATAACGCGGTATCAGCTGACTCTATTGTCCCTGTAGAGGGCACATTGTCGCCTGCCCAGGCTGAGGCCATGGCGGCGGTGGTGAGCTCTGATTTCCTCGCTTCTGTCGTGGTGGCACCAGCAGGAGCGGGTAAAACCTCCTCGCTGAAAGCAGCACGTCAAGCATGGGAACACGCAGGTAAAACCGTCATCGGCCTAGCACCAACAGGTAAGGCTGCCGATGTCATGGTCGGTGAACACGTCGCCCACGAGTCCTCCACCATTGCTCGTGCACTGTATGGCACCGAGGATCTTGCCCCGGCCCAGGTCGCAGCGAGGTTGGGGTGGAACCGCGACACGGTGGTGGTCGTGGATGAAGCCGGGATGGTGGCCACCCCTGATGTGGTGCGCCTGTTGGAGATCACTCGTGCGGCCCAGGCCAAGATCGTGCTGGTCGGTGACCCACACCAGTATGCAGCCGTGAAAGCCAGGTCAGGGATGCTGGCCACCTTGGCGTATGAACTCCCTGATGCCGTGGAGTTGACGGAGGTTTTCCGTCAGCGTGACGTGGCCGAACGTGAGGCTTCTATCCAGTTGCGTAGTGGGGATAAGGATTCTATTAAGCGTGCGGCCCACTGGTACATGCTTCAAGGCCGGCTTGAGGCTGGTTCCACCACCGCGATGCTGGATGATGCACTGGCTGGGTGGACGTCAGACACCGCAGCCGGCAAAGACTCCTTGCTGGTGGCTGCCACTGGTGAGCAGGTCCAGGCGCTGAATGCTGGTGCGCAGAAGATCCGCGCTGATCGCGGTGAACTGTATCTGTCGGAGGCTCGTGAGCTATCGACGGGTCAGTGGTTGCATGCCGGGGATGTGTTGTTGACCCGGAAAAACGACTATGACCTGCTCACTAGTGCTGGTGATGTGGTGCGTAATGGCCAACGCTGGCGAGTCGATCAGCTGCATGGTGATGGTTCGATTAGTGCTACCCGTCTTGATGACACCCAGGCCACCGCCACCATCCCAGCGTCCTACCTGAAGGAGTCTGGTCAGCTGGGTTATGCCTCTACTGGGCATTCCGCCCAAGGTGCCACGGTGGACGTGGCTCGTGTGGTGGCGGGTGCTGGTCAGGTGGACCGGGCCAGTGTGTATGTGCCACTGACCCGGGGCCGGGAGGGCAACTACCTGTATCTCACGGAGTCGATGCCGGGTGATACTGATACCGGCCATGGTGGAGTCACACCGACGAAGCGTCGTGAGGGGGCGGAGTATGCCCGTGATCTGCTGATTGCGGCAGCTGCTCGTGATGGGGCTGATCAGACCCCGCATCAGGTGTGGGGTACAGCACGCGCTGATTGGGCGTTGACTCGTCTTGCCGCAAGTGGTGAGTTTATTAACTACTCGCCGTTTACCGGTACCCGTATGGGTGAGGTGATGGCTGAGCGGGAAGCCCAGCGAGCTGAGCGGTTTAGTGAGTTCTTTACCCTCACGCAGATCCCGCCGAAGCAGAAGAGTGCGCTGCCCTCAGAACCTGATGTCTCAGAAAAGTGTGCCACCGAGGTGAATGCCTCCCCACAGGATGAGGTGAAGCGCTATCAGCACCGGGCCGGTGAGTATGCGGCAGCGTTGGAGCAGGTGCGTGCTCAGCAGGCTCAGGCCCAAGCCCAGCTTGATGCCATGGCAGGAGAAAAGACCCAGTTGGAATCAGCTCTCAGGGAACTAGAGCAGAAAAAGCGTCAGGTCACTGCTGAAAGCCAGGGGCGTGGGTTCTTTGCCAAGATGATCAAACGTAGTGAGGATGAACGTCGTCTTGATCAGCTTGAGGCTGCCCTGGTGGCTGGTCGAGGTGAGGTGGAGAAGTTTATGCCTGGTTATCGTCAGGTAGAAGCTGTGGTCAGTGATCTTGGAGTACAAGCCCACAAACTGGCGGTTCAGGAAAAACAGGCTCGTGATCAGGCCCGGTACTACCTGGGATTAGCAGCGATGGAAGATCCAGTCTCGTCGGTGGGTTTATCGGAAGCGTTGAATAAACCGTCACAGAAGCGTTTTCGCTCTCACCCGCCGCAGTCGCAGTCGCAGGCACTGCAGTATCACCGCGACCAAGATCAAGGACTGGGGCGTTAGAACAGAAGGAAGACACAGAGTTTACCTCCTTTTATTTATTATTTTTATGCACTGTCAACGGTGGTGCGGCTTAAATTTTTTCGTTTTTTAAAGTGGTTAAGGATCATCCAAATGACTGGTCCTATAAAAGGTAATGCAAAGCTAATGATCATCCATAAAGTAGCTGACAACCAAGCACCGGAAGCTCGCTATTCCAAAATGGCGATTCCCACAGCGGATACCAGTATTAGTCCTAAAAGGACAGCAAGGAAAACGGGGTAAATCTCGGGTATTAGGTTTTGATTCGAAAAAATATTTTCGGCAGTAGGTCCTATTTTTAATTCATAATCCTTAGCAAGGTATCTACTGCTTTCCATACGGATAGTATAATCTAGCTAGTCAAAAATTGATGATCCGACGTATAACCAGGTTGAGTTAGGTCCCGGAACGCAGGCGCCGATGAAAAAATTTTTTCTACGATGATCTTCACATTCCCAAACAGAGTTGAAAACTCTATGGACTTGATCCCAAATATCTGATTGAACGACAGGCATCGTCGGTTCACTTGTTTGAACCTCCTGGGCAGATACGAGGGGAGTCGAAATTGTAGCCGTTGCGGCTACAAATAGTATGGTTCCTAAGATACGTAACTTGATTGCCATATTTTTATTATACTTAGTAATTAAATACTGTCAGAGAAATTAGAAAAAGGTTAATAGTATATGACATTCGAGAACCCCACTTTAGACGTCTTGCGTGGAGCTAGAGACTCTATAACTTCAGACTGTAAAACTACCAAGATAATGCTAGAGGGCCTAGTGGCTGCATATGAAGCTGGGGGGGGAAAGCGGGAAGACTCATTTGATGTTGATACCTTAATTCGCCAATTAGTCGGAATTATTGCAGATCTAGAGTTACGAATTTTTAATTTGGAAGAAAAAATTAAAGGCTCGGATTTTTCTGCATGAATCACTTCAGCTGGTTGAGGAGGGGTGATTATGCATTGCTAGAGCATGTTACTTATTCAACACCTGAGTGATTGTCCTTCCGGTGCGGAAGCTAGCTAAATGGGGCATCTAATAGCAGTTCTTTTAGGACTTCCACCTATTTTTCAGTAAAAAGATCAAAAGAGAGACCTAAGGGAAAGTACTTACTATTCTCCCTGGTAGTAGAATTATACTAAATGTTTACAGGTTTACAGGTGCTGTAAACCTGTAAACCTGTTACGATGAGCATGTACCCACTACAACTACAGGGGAAACCATGATTATTAGTGCCGTCAACGCCAAAGGTGGGGTGGGTAAAACCACCACCACGATCTTCGTGGCCACCGAGTTAGCACGCCGCGGACACCAGGTGCGCGTGATTGATCTTGACCGCCAGGGCAGCGCCCTGGACTGGGCAGAACGAGCAGAAGAACACGGCGACCCGTTGCCTTTTGAGGTCGAGGTGTCCATCCCCCGCCAATTGCCTAGGATCGCCGGCCGACTAACGGACGGGGAAATCATCGTCATTGATGCCCCACCCGGTGATGAAACAGCAATTGAAGCAGCCATTGAAGTCAGTGACTTCGTAATCCTGCCAACCCGGGCCACAGCTGCGGATCTCACCCGGGTGTGGGAAATCCGCGAGGCCCTCGAGGACACCCCACACGCTGTCTTATTAACCTTTGTTCGTCGTGGCACCAGCGCCCCGGAAGTCACTCGCGAGATCCTCGACGCCGAGAAGTTACCGCGTTTTTCTACTGAGATTCCTTTGCGTGAGGATATGCACGCCGCCTACGGCTACACCCCGATAGAGATGCACGGCTATGACACCGTGACCACTGAGATGATGGAGCAGATGCAATGACCACCCGAGCACGTGTTGCCGACCAAGCCGGCCCCCGTAAAAAGACCACTACCCCGGTAACAAAGGCCCCGGCGAAGAAAACCACCCGGAAAGCTGCGGTGAAAAAAGCCTTCCAGCAACCCAGCACCCGTGACTTCGTGAAGAAAATGACCGTGGAAATCGACCAGGATGCCCACGCTGAATTGAAGATGATCGCGGCCAGGGATGGGGTCACCATCCGAGAAATCATCAGTGATCTCATTGACGGATACGTTAAAAAACACAGGTAGGAACCGGTAAACCTTTATACAGGTTTACAGCACCAGTAAAGCTGTAAACCTGTAAAAAGAAGCGGTAAAACGGTAAAGCTGTAGAGCTATAAAACGGTATAAAACATATTTTTACCTGCACCGACGTGTCGCACGATTAGATGTCGTCAGGCGTTGATACAGTGCGGGAAAAGAACTTAACAATGAAAGCGAAAACCCACCAGCGGGAAACTGGTGGGCTTCGTTGAATCGCTTAGCACCTAGCTTCGAACCTAGCTGCTGAGCGCTTTACACCGGTACGTCAATTACCGGGGAAAGCATGGCTATGAGTCTAGTCAATAGCACGACGTCTGGCACAACCAGACACACCCAGACCACCGATCTCTACGGCGGCCTGGACGATACCCCTGCCAGCGGCCTCGACCGCGAGGCCCTGCTTGCCCACCTGGGCCGCAAAGTCCTGCACGGCAGTAGGGGACGTGATTTCGCCAGCGCGTATCTGACCACCAAGAACGGCACCCGAGCACCCAGAATGTACCGGGTGGACTCTAAGGCTCTGGGTAAATGCGAGTACGTTCAACTGACCAACAAGCAGTATGCCTCTGTCCTGGTGGTTGATATTGACCTTCCCGGGGATGCCGGTGGGCATCCGATTAATCTTCCTGAGCAGGTCAAGCAGAAGTTCTCCCAGCTCATTGCCCATTACCTTGGGCCCGCGTGGGTGGGGATCAACCCTGTGAACGGGAAATGCCAGGCGATCTGGCTGATTGATCCAGTGTATGCCGATGCCAGTGGGCAGTCGCGGGCGATGACGCTACTGGCAGCAGCCACCCATGACCTGGGACAATGGTTAGGACATGACAGCCATTTTTCCCATCGTTTCAGCCGGTCACCGTTTTATACCGGCGATTCCCCAACCGCGTATCGGTGGTATCGCCAGCATCACCGTGTCTACCGGTTGGGAGATCTTCTTGCAGGGGTGCGTGCGATGACCGGTCAGGAGTCCTATGCCAAGCCTCGTCAGCAGTTTTCCAGCGGCCGTGAGCTCATCAACGCGGTCAAAGCCAGGCGGGAGGAAGCAGAACGCTTCAAAGCACTGTCGAAGGATGTGGAAGCAGAACTAGCCGGCCAACTGGATCAATACGACCCGGAGCTGATCCAGGGTGTGCGGGTGTTGTGGATCCGTGAAGGCCGGGCAGCGCGTGATGAAACCGCGTTTCGACATGCCTTAAAGACTGGTCACCGCCTTCGTCAGGCTGGTCAGCGAATGACCGATGCTGCAATCATCGATGCTTACGAGCACGCCTATACGGTGGCCCAGGAGGTCGGTGCTGATGGGCGCACACCTGAGTTGCCGCCGATGAAAGACCGCCAGACCATGGCCAGGCGAGTACGTGGCTATGTCACGACGTCTAAAGGCGAGGCGTATGGTAGTTCAGCCACGGGGCGTGCCACCAGTGCTGAGCGCAAAGCCTTGGCCACGATGGGGCGTCGAGGCGGGAAGAAAGCCGCAGAACGCTGGAAAGACCCAAACAGCGACTACGCCACTGATCTGCGGACGAAACTCCAGGGAGCGAATGAACGCCGAGCAGTGACAGGTCGAGTAACCGCCCGACAGATTGCAAACTTCTTTGATGACACATTCATTCAAACAGGAGAGTACCCAAGCATTCCACAAGCTATGAATGAATTAGGAGTGTCACGGCCAACTGTTAGTAGAGCGCTAAAAACTGCTGGGATTCAGCTTCCGCGTGGACGGAAGAAAAAGCAGTAAGAAATATGTCAGGCCATAAGCAATATACGGTTCCCCTGCCGGTAGGCAGGGGGTGGACCTATTTTAAGGTTTTTAGAAGCTCTATTTTTTAACTAAGTTACTTCTCATATCTCGCAAAGAAATGTGTCAGGCCATAAGCAATATACGGTTCCCCTGCCGGTAGGCAGGGAAACCTACTTGCTTTAAGGATTTTAGAGTTTGCTATCAGTGGTGATACTCAAGCTGTTGAGTAAAGGTCATACATCCTGTTGGTTTGAGAGTTTCTAGGACTACACCTGAATAGTTACTGCTTTTAGCACAATTTCATTGGTGGGAAGCGTGCTTAGGCGGTTATTGTTGCCGCCTTTGTCGTCGAGTGGGATTGTTTTGATGTTTGCCACTAGGGCAGTCTGTCGCTACGACGGAAGAAGCTGGGGTTGCGTCCGATAGCGTGGTGTATCTGTAACTGCCGGTGACGACCCTATGAACACATGAGGCGACCACCGCAGGTACCTTTCGAATCAACTCTCACATCTCCTCGAAAGGACAACCCACGATGGCCGCTGGCCCTTATTCTATCGACCCCACCACCTACCTTGACGAATTGCTCGCCCAGGCATCCCCCGATTTGATGCGAGAGATGCTCCAAGGTTTCATCAACCAGATCCTCTCCACCCAGGCTGACCAGGTGTGCGGCGCTGACTATGCGACTGTCAGTGAGTCCCGCACCAATGTCCGCAATGGGTACCGTCACAGGGATTTCGACACCCGGGTCGGCACCGTGGATGTCGCGGTCCCGAAACTACGCACCGGATCCTTCTTCCCCGACTGGCTGTTGGAACGTCGCACCCGGGCCGAACGGGCCCTGACCACTGTGATCGCCACCTGCTACCTCAAGGGTGTGTCCACCAGGAGGATGAACGACCTGGTGGCCACCTTAGGGATCAACAGTCTCTCGAAGTCCCAGGTGTCCGACATGGCGAAAGATCTCGATGTCATGGTCGAAGAGTTCCGCACCAGACCCCTTGATACCGGCCCCTACCTCTATGTTTCGTGTGACGCCCTGACGATGAAGGTGCGTGAAGGAGGACGGGTGGTGAAAACCTCCGTCCTACTGGCCACTGGAGTGAATTCGGAAGGATATCGGGAGTTGTTGGGCATGCAGGTCGCAACGAGTGAATCAGTGGCATCGTGGACCGGGTTCTTCCGGGACCTCAAAGCCCGCGGGCTCAACGAGGTCTATTTGGTGACCAGTGATGCCCACCTGGGAATTCAGCACGCCATCGGTGAGGTCCTGCCGAATGCCTCTTGGCAACGGTGTCGCACGCACTTTTCCAAGAACTTGTACGGGATGGTGTCGAAGACGCAATGGCCAACGTTATCGGCGATGTTCCACACCATCTTCCAGCAGCCGGATGCACAATCGGTGTGGGGTCAGGCCCGTGAGGTCGTGGCCTTTTGTGAGCAGAAGTTCCCGGATGTGGCCGATTACCTGGAGGAAGCTCTTGATGAGCTGCTGGCATTCACGAACGCGCCCAAGAGTGTGTGGACCAAGGTCTGGTCGAATAACCCCACCGAGAGGCTCAATCGCGAGATCCGCCGGCGCACCGATGTCGTCGGCATCTTCCCCAACCGTGATGCTGTCGTGCGCCTGGTCGGGGCGGTGCTGGCGGAACAGCATGATGATTGGATTCAGCAGAAGCGGTACATGTCGTTGACGAGCTTGGAGCAGACCAGGGCGATGATGACGGCGAACATCATCGATGCGGACGACGCTGCTGCGTCTGAGGTTATGCGGAGGGAAGTGGCATGAACCAGTGTCGGCATTTAGCTCGTGATGGTCCTTGAGGTCGTTACGCTGCTTGTTTTATCGAAAGGGCAGATACACCACTTCCGCGGACTTGACCGAAGCTGGAGAGTGGATACGGAGTTTACCTACGCACCACAGAGTGAATCAGCTGTATCTGGCTTATTTTCTAGCAACAGGGGTATGGAGTTTCTCTGGCCTAAAGCGACTCGGTGAGTTCGTAAATCTATAAGTTGGCCCCCCTTTGGGGGTCTTAAGGAAATATTCATATTTATTTTATTTTTTTCAGCTTTTTCTTATCTTATAATCATCCTGTACATAATTTCTGCAGGAAGAGGGAAGATGCGACTAGTAAGAAGATCGTTAAGCCTTATTATTGCTGCGTGGGTATCAGTCTCGATAATGTCGCCGGTGGCTCAGGCTCAGGCAGAACGCGATGTGATTTCCGAAGAGAAGGATGCTTATGTCCAGGGTTTTCATCAAAGTGACGATGTGACGCCTTTGGTAACAAGTTGTGAGGAAAATTCGAATTCAGCTTTGACGAATTATCAATCGGGGGGAGATTTCGAGACCGATAGGGATATAGTGAATTCTCTATCCCCCTTGGTTGTGGATCTATTTCCACAATCTGAGGGGCAGCTAGATTATTTCAGCGTTACTACTCCAGATGAGAATAATCAGAGGATCATTTTTGCAGGATTTGAAAGGCAGAGCATCTCAGGTCACGGCACAGTATTTGTCGATGAAAATCTATCTGTAGTGTCTTCTCATTACGGGACGGTTGAAGATACTGAAAGTGGTCATGTTCGAGTCACTGCATACATAAATGGAGAAGTAGATAAAACTGTCACACTTGACAAAGAAAAATCCGGTACTGGATCGGATGAATTTCTGGAAATGATTGCAGGATCTGAAGAGCTTAGTGTTCCAAATCCTAGTGACCAAGGTTTTCAAGAAGGCAGTAAATTTACTCTGGCACAGGCATCCGGCTACCGTGGGTGGGACGGATTTATTGAGTGTATTAAAAATGATGGATCTGTGCCGGGCTTCATAGCTGGAGCTATTGGATCAGGTTGTGGCTTTCTAGGTCGCTATCACCCTGTGGCAGGTGCTGGTTGTGCCGTTGGAGTGTCTGGAGTGTATGCAGCTGTAGTGTACTACTGCGCTCTTTCCGCTATGAACATACAGCGGTGGCAGATTCTGAGATAAGATCGCAATCTTTATGCCTCAAAGTTATATTAAGAAGAATTAACCTGAATTCTTTTTAATATTGATTCGATTTAGTGTCTACGTATTTTCGGTTGTCAGGGGATTTATAACAATGAAACTAAATCGACACCTTTTCTCCATTACGGTTCTAGCGTTTCTCCTAGTGGGGATGTTTCTAATTGCTTTCACTCCAGCAGGATGGGGTAAAGTGCTCGGATTTTTTCTAATAGGTGTAGGCCTCTTGCTGCAGATGGTTATGCTTATACTAAATCTTAGTAAAAGTTATAAACCGGATGAGAAACGCGCTGATTAGCGGGTGACGGATGCTGCGATCATCGATGCTTACGAGCACGCTTACAGTGTGGCCCAGGAGATCGGTGCTGATGGGCGCAAATCAGAGTTGCCGCCGAATCAAGACGCATACTTCACCGGTAATTGCCTGGGCTAGTAGCTCCACCTGTTTGGGAGATACCGGTGGAGTCAACTGCTCCAGGAGCATTGCAGCGATCAACTCCAAATCACCGGTCAGAACATCATTGCTTGTCTGTAGCATCCACATACCTAGTTAGACTGCGCCAGCGAGCTAAAGGTTCCACCCGGTTTTGTGGGTAAAAATACGCACTGCTTTTAGCAGGGTTGCAGTAGGCGGTTGACCTGCGGTTATCCTCGCGGCTGTCGTGGGACTGGGGCCGTTTTTTGAGGGTAAAAATACGCAGCCTATTTTTCATGTGGTCAAAGATACGCAGACCAAGCTGGGCGAAACCTACAAAGCGCTACAGATAATTCGTGAGGTAGCGGGAGTCAATACGCGAAGAACCGGTAGTTGAAACGCGAAGATTTCTGGGTAAAGCTCTATCTGGTCTCTGAAATGCCTGGTGATGGATAAACTCGATGAATGACCTCCACCCTGCCTGCCACGATTGATCGGGCGACCGTTCACCGCAATCTCGATGAGTTCAAAGCCTTCTGGCTTAACCGCATCACTGACTGGCGGGAGCGCGGGGAAACAGCAACGGAGAAAAAATATGCCCAGCAGTTCTGGTCAGAACTGTTCTCCTGTTTCGGGATCAACGCCTCGCGCATGGATCTGTTTGAACAAGACGCACACCGCAGCTCCACCGGAGGAAGCGGTTATATCGACTTATTTTGGCCAGGTGTGGTCATCGGTGAAGCGAAATCCCACTGAATCCATGCCGGGTGATACTGATACCGGTCATGGTGGGGTCACCCCGACGGTGCGTCGTAAGGGGGCAGAGTATGCCCGTGATCTGCTGATTGCGGCAGCTGCTCGTGATGGGGCTGATCAGACCCCACACCAGGTGTGGGGCACCGCACGCGCTGATTGGGCGTTGACTCGTCTTGCGGCAAGTGGTGAGTTTATTAACTACTCGCCGTTTACCGGTACCCGGATGGGGGACATCATGGCTGAGCGGGAAGCCCAGCGAGCTGAGCGGTTTAGTGAGTTCTTTACCCTCACACAAATCCCGCCGAGGAAGAAACAGACACTCACACCACAACCAGAATCGCCAGGTAAGAGTGCTGTTCAGGTGGGTTCCTCCCCGCGTAATCCGGTGCGAGAAGCAGAAAAGGCAGTCACCGTGTTGGAGGAGCAACGCCGTGTGGTTGCTCAGCAGTACAGGCAGATCGGTGAGCACCTTGGCCAAGTGCAGGGCCAGGAACACCAGATCTGTCAGCAGCTTGAGCAGATCACCCGCCAGATCACCCAGGCACAGCAGGCCCGTGATGGTCGTGGGTGGTTGGCGAAGATGCTCAAACCTAATGAGGGGGCCCAGCAGATCGAGCAGTGGAGTAAGCAGCAGGCTGGGTTAGAGCGTGAGCGTGTGCAGGTTACCCAGCAGCGTGAGGGCTTAGAACGCGATCTTGCCCAGGTCAGCCAGCAGTACCAGGATATTGATGGGCAGTACCAACGCGCGCAGCTTTATCGTGATGGGGTCAAAGCTGAGCAGATTGCGGAAAGAGCGTCTAAGCCTGGATTCACCGATGTGACTCGAATCTAAGCGGCGTGGGAAAAAGAGAAATACCCTTCTGAACTGGGATAATCAAGCTTGTCTAGAGTTCGATTCTCCTGCCAGAAAGGCACCTCACAGGTGCAAGTATCTCACACTCCCGCGGCACTCTCTATTTCCTTTGATGATCCCACCCTCGTGTCGGCCGCAGGCCTGGCCCCGACCATGCGCCTGGCCGACAACGCTGGCCTGTCGACCCTGGCACAGCACCAGCTGACTGTGGCAGGTGACAAGGGTGCCAACGCCGGGGCGAAGATCACCTCACTGATCGCCGGCATGGTCGCAGGGGCCGACTCGATCAACGACATGGACCTGCTGCGCCACGGCGGCATGAACCGACTCTTTACCCGGATCTACGCACCCTCGACCCTGGGATCCTTCCTCCGGGCCTTCACCTTCGGACATGTCCGTCAGTTGGATGCCGTGGCCTCCCGGTTCCTGATCAACCTGGCAGTGCAGGCACCAGCCCTGGTACCCGCCCCGGCTGCCACCAGCGGGTATGTCTTCGTCGATGTTGACGACACCATCATCGAAGTCCACGGCCACCAGAAACAAGGCGCCGGCTTCGGCTACTCCGGTATCCGTGGGCTCAATGCGCTGCTGGCCACGGTCACCACGACAGAGTCTGCCCCGGTGGTCGTAGCCCAGCGCCTGCGCCGCGGGTCCTGTGGCTCCCCGCGTGGGGCAGGCCGGTTGATTGCTGATGCGATCACCACCACCCGGCGGTTACCGGGACTCCAGCACCAGAAGATCCTGGTGCGGGCTGATTCCGCCTTCTACGGCTCCCCCAGCATCCACGCAGCACTCACAGCCGGTGCGGATGTGTCGGTTACCGCGCGGATGACGAGGAATATCCGCCAGGCGATCACCACGATCCCGGATACGTCCTGGGAGACAATTGAGTACACCGACGCACTCTTCGACGAGGACACCCAGACCTGGATCTCCTCAGCAGAAGTCGCGGAAGTCCCCTTCACCGCGTTTGCGTCGAAGCCGGAGGTCGATCAGGTTCCTGGACGGCTGGTGGTCCGCCGGATCCCGGAACTCAACCCCAAGAAGAATGTGGATCAGCCGGGACTATTTGATCTGCACCGCTTCCACGCGGTGTTCACCACCGCTGACCCCGCACTGCTCGATACCGTTGCCGCGGACAAGACCCACCGCCAGCATGCGGTCATCGAGCAGGTCAACGCCGATCTGAAGAACAGCGCCCTGGCGCATATGCCATCCGGGAAGTTCACCGCGAACGCGGCGTGGCTGGTGTGTGCGGTCATGGCCTTCAACCTCACCCGCGCTGCCGGGGTCGTTGCTGCGGGGGCGCTGGCCAGGGCTACGACAGCGACGATCCGGCATCAGATCATCGCGGTGGCGGCCCGGGTGGTGCGTCGGTCCCGGCGACTGGTGCTGCACCTGCCGGAGGGCTGGAGGTGGCAAGCCCAGTGGCGGAGACTGTTCGATCACGGTCACTCGCCGCCGGTGGTTGTTTCTTCCTGACCACCTGCGCCGGATTCCTTCGGCCCGAGCTGAACTACCAATTCGTGGAACGACCAGACGACGACGTGATCTGGGGATCACCCCTGCCCGAAATCCTTGGTGGTGCCCGCAGCCGAAATCAACCGATCACCGAAGGACCATCGGCGGATCCAGGCTAAGAATGACCTGACTAATGTGCTGGGTCGTTCCCGGTCACGTCCAGGTCGTGGGATCAGCGGGGCTCCACAGTTCGGTGTGAACCGTGGTCATCAGCGTGATAATGACCAGGGCAGGGGCCTCTAATCAGTCCTGATCTACTGGTAGCTATAGCATTTAAGCGTTATAACGTTATAATGCTATTAGTGCTAACGTTATAGCGTTCTAAGCGATAGAAAAGAGCAGGCCAGGATGCGTATATCTTTCGTTCATACTAAAGGTGGCGTCGGTAAAACCACCAGCTCTATCTTGCTGGCCACAGCAGCGATACGCCGTGGGATCGACGTGGAATTTTTCGACGCTGACCCCCAAGCCTCAGCATCACGGTGGGCAGAAGTAGCCCGCAACCGTGAGGATCCACTGGAGTTTGAGGTCATGCCCGCTAGTGCGAAAAAGCTCCGGGCACACCCGGCATCGACAGGCTGGCAGATCGTGGACACCCCACCAGGTAATGCCGCAGAAATCCAGGCAGCTATTGATACTGCTGATCTGGTGATCGTGCCCACGCATCCATCCCCGATTGATCTTGATCGCGTGTGGCCGACGTTGGAGACGATTAACCACCGGATGGTGGGGGTGTTGCTCATTGGCGTCCAGGAGCGACGCCGGTTGTATCAAGACACCCGTGAGATCTTCGAGTCTCAAGGGGTCTCGACGTTTTATAACACCGTTCCAGAACGCGAAGACATCAAGGCAATGTTCGGCACGAATCCGAGAAATATTTATAGCTTTGACGAGATCTGTACTGAGATTTTAGAAATTGAGGAGATGAATTAAATGACCCCACCACGTAACCGCTTGGCTGATACGATCCGCCAGCCAGCGAAGAAAACAGCGAGCACTCCCGTGAAGGATACCTTGCGCAATGATGAGGAAGAAAAGACAAAACTGACCCGTCGTACCACGGTGTATCTATCGGAGCAGACATGGAAAGATTTAAAGATTTCCGCTGTCGAGGACGAAAAAAATGTGTCCCAAATTATTGAGAACCTAGTTGAGGGCTACCTAATGCGCCGCGAACGTAGGATTGCAAAAGCGCAGGAAAAGTAACGTTGTAACGTTGTAACGCTAAACATGGCCGGTAGTAGCACTTGGCTCGCTGTAGAGATCTTTAATTCATTGTGTTGTTATCGCCCTGGATATTAGAGGATTCGGCAGCATTGTCGTTGTACTGGAGTGAATTATTAACTGTGCCACCAGCGCTAGATTGAGAGATAATCCCATCTTGTGTGGTGTTCATATCACCAGTCATGGTGCTTATAAAAACATTGATAACCTGCTTAGCAGCTTCGGTCTGTTCCTCTGTCATCTCTGACAAGTTCCCGACATCAGGTGATACGGCTTCTAGCTCCAGTGCCATTTGTAAAGATTGGTTTCTAATATTTCCTAGGAGAGCCAGGACTATCGTACGGGGAAAAATTATCTGGGCTTCCTCCAAAGTCATGCCGGTGTACGAAGTAGCTTTTCCCTCTTCTTCAAGTACTTGATACCGCGCTACCCATGAATTAGGCATTTTTATTCCAGGGTCTTCTGGGCCACTGCTTAATGCCTCGAGCTCAGTAACCGACTGGGGAAAAGCAAGCCCTTTTTCTTCCCACCAACGCAATTCCTCGGGTATGTCAGAAGATATGAAATAAACCGTCTTATAAGTAGGTCCCCAGCCGACAAATGTTAACTGTATTCGGCCCCTAAAGTTTTGACGATAATGGGGCAAAGAATCTTCACGATCATATCCATTTAGTTCTCCTTGGAGCCATTCTTTTAAAGGATCAGACTGTGTTCGGTAGGCCACTACTAACAGCTGCCTTAGTCCTTCTTCCAAGGATGTTTCACTGTCTGCGAGAGATTCAATAACTTTTTGAAGCATAGTGATCAGACCATTCCTGCCGCTTGGGCGATATAGGGGGCGAGAGCTGCAAGGACAGGGGGCGCAAATGCTTTATTAGCCACCCAACTCATTCCTTTAGTGAGAGCTGTTTTAGGACCATTGTCCTGCTTTTCTTTTTCCAACTGATCAGCGTGATTGGTTTCCCCGTGCTCGCGCAAAGTAGAGACAATATCATCTACTAACTGAGACTGATTTTGCTGATTGATGACATTATTGTCCCCTTGTACATTGACCGCGGGTGCATTATTGACGTTGTGTTGATGATTCATTTATCTCCCTACCCAAGTGCATCTTGTCTGGACTGAAATAGCTGGTATTTAACTAAGCTAGTCGCGAGAAAAGCGCAGGCTCACGAGTCTTTTCTAAGGGTAGAGGATAAATGCCTAAATAGGATTTTTAGCGTTAAAGCGCTATAACGTTAAAACTATTTAACGTTACATATCTGGACGGTATAAACCCATTTTGAACAGTAGGAACGTGTTGCTCGGAAAAAACAAGCATCACCCTGTTACGCTTGTGAGAATTGCATATAGAAAATAGTTGAGCGCCTAACAGCAGACACTGTTAGACGCTCCGCTTTACCCCGGTCTTCGACCACCGGAGAAAGCACTGCCTATGAGTCTAGTCAATAGCACGACGTCTGGCACAACCAGACACACCCAGACCACCGATCTCTACGGCGGCCTGGACGATACCCCTGCCAGCGGCCTCGACCGCGAGGCCCTGCTTGCCCACCTGGGCCGTAAAGTCCTGCATGGCAGTAGGGGACGTGATTTCGCCAGCGCGTATCTCACCACCAAAGACGGTGGACGAGCACCCAGAATGTACCGGGTGGATTCTGAGGCTCTGGGTAAATGCGAGTACGTTCAACTGACCAACAAGCAGTATGCCTCTGTCCTGGTGGTCGATATTGACCTTCCCGGGGATGCCGGTGGGCACCCAGTTAATCTTCCTGAGCAGGTCAAGCAGAAGTTCTCCCAGCTCATCGCCCATTACCTTGGGCCCGCCTGGGTGGGGATTAACCCGGTGAATGGGAAATGCCAGGCGATCTGGTTGATTGATCCGGTGTATGCCGATGCCAGTGGGCAGTCGCGGGCGATGACGCTACTGGCAGCAGCCACCCATGACCTGGGACAATGGTTAGGACATGACAGCCATTTTTCCCATCGTTTCAGCCGGTCACCGTTTTATACCGGCGATTCCCCGACCGCGTATCGGTGGTATCGCCAGCATCACCGTGTCTACCGGTTGGCAGATCTTCTTGCAGGGGTGCGTGCGATGACCGGTCAGGAGTCCTATGCCAAGCCTCGTCAGCAGTTTTCCAGCGGCCGTGAGCTGATCATGGCGGTCAAGGCCAGGCGTGAGGACGCAGAACGCTTCAAAGCACTGTCCCAGGACGTGGAGGCAGAGTTAGCCGGCCACTTGGATCAGTACGACCCGGAGCTGATTCAGGGTGTGCGGGTGTTGTGGATTAGGACAGGTCGGGCCGCTCGTGATGAGACCGCGTTTCGCCATGCCTTAAAGACTGGCCACCGCCTTCGTCAGGCTGGTCAGCGGATGACGGACGCGGCGATCATCGATGCTTACGAGCACGCCTACACCGTGGCCCAGGAGGTCGGTGCTGATGGGCGCACACCTGAGTTGCCGCCGATGAAAGACCGCCAGACCATGGCCAGGCGAGTACGTGGCTATGTCACGACGTCTAAAGGCGAGGCGTATGGTAGTTCAGCCACGGGGCGTGCCACCAGTGCTGAGCGCAAAGCCTTGGCCACGATGGGGCGTCGAGGCGGGAAGAAAGCCGCAGAACGCTGGAAAGACCCAGACAGTGAATACGCACAAGCTGAACGAGACAAACTTCAGAAGATCAATGTACGCCGTAGTCAACAAGGTAAAACTCGACGCTTAAGAATCGCTGCCTGGTTCCTGGAAGGTGTGTCTGAGACTGGAGAATGGCCAACGATCAATGAGGCAGTACAGGCTTTCGACGTATCCGAGAGAACAGTACGAAACGCAGTCAAAGATGCTGGTATCGAGTTGCCGCGGGGACGCAAAAAGAAACCGGCAACGCCGTAAGCAATATACGGTTCCCCTGCCGGTAGGCAGGAAGGTTACCTATCTCAAGGTTTTTCGAGTTTGCTGTCGATCAGTGATTGAGATGAGTCAATGTGCAGACTTCACCCGTAATCGCTTCGGCTAGTAACTCAACCTGCCGCGGGGATACCGGTGGAGTCAACTGCTCCAGGAGCGTTGCAGCGATCAACTCCAAATCACCGGTCAGAACATCATTACTTGTCTGTAGCATCCACATACCTAGTTAGACTGCGCTGAAGCACTAAAGGTTTCACCTGGTAGGGAAACCAGCGTCTTAAAGACGTGAATTCCTACAACACTTTCCTCAATACTCCACAAGTAAAGGTCATCATGAATTTGCAGGTAGTTTCAGCATTAGCGCAGAAGTATTCTGATCAGGCACGAAGTGCAAACTCGCTTAGTATTGCTGCCGAGCCCGAGGCCCAGCTTACGGTTCCGCTAGCTAACTTCTTTTCTGCTTTCGCTGCTGAAGCTGGTCTAGGCGAGTTGGGACTGATTCGAGAAGCTCAGCTTAAGGGTGTTCGTCCTGATTTTGCGGCGACCATTAATCAGCGTCAGTGTGGTTGGGTTGAGTTGAAAGCTCCCGGTCACACTCTTATGGGCGAGAAATGGCGGGGACGGGAGAAGGGACAGTGGGAATTACTCGCCCAACTCGATTCTCTGGTCGTCACTAATGGCGAAGCTGCAGCTCTGTACGTAAATGGTGTACTCGGTGCGGAATGTGACCTCCCATTCGATGACCCAGCTTCGTGGGACCCGGAACCCTTCAAAGATCTTCTGCAGAAGTTCATCTTGGCGAAGGCCACTCCGATCAAACGGGTGAGCCAACTAGCTGACCGCCTAGCCCCGCTGGCGCGTTTCCTTCGTATCAGGCTCGATGAGGGCTTGGAAAACAACCTGCCGGCGGTTCTTCAAGCCAAAGAGGCATGGGATTCCACGGTTCACGAGACCACCTCGACGGGCCAGTTTTCCAGTGACGTGGCCCAGGTGGTTGCCTACTCGATGGCAATCGCCGGGATGTCGGGGCAGGCCGACCTCAACAACGACGGGGTTATCACGCTCAAAGAAGCGAAGGACACCTTGGCACTGGGACACCGTAATGTTCTTGCGGCAGCCCTCGGACCGATCATCGGCATCCCGGAGCTGACGGAATACATTGCTCCGGAACTGGGAGCGATTATCCGCTTGATTTCGGGTATGGATGTGCCGGCTATCCAGTCGGCAAAGGATTCCCGAGGCGAACCGTGGCTGTGGTTCTACGAGGACTTTTTGGCCAAATATGACCCAGAGGCCCGTAAGCAGGCTGGTGTCTACTACACCCCGACGAGCGTGGTGCAGTGCCAGGTGCGGATGGTCGACGATGTGCTGCGGAATCGATTCGGCCAGACCCTCGGCTTTGGATCAAAATCGGTTGTGACTCTCGATCCGGCGACTGGTTCAGGGACCTATCCTCTTGCAGTGATCGATCAGGCTGTCGAAACAGCCCATATCGAGCGCGGCCCCGCTGGCACCCAACAGGTTGCGCGGAATCTCACGAAGAACATCCTCGCCTTCGAGATTCTTCCTGGCCCCTATTCGGTGGCCCACCTTCGAGTCGGCCAACGGCTTGCCCAAGCAAAGAACCAGCTTGTCCAGTTCGATGACATCGGCGTTTATCTCACCGACACGTTAGAAGATCCCAGTACGCACATCCGTCCGGGACTATTCGGTGACGCGAAGATTCTTGCTGAAGCCGCCGACAAGGCCCGCAGAGTCAAAGCAGAGCAGAACATCACCGTTGCCATCGGTAATCCCCCCTACGACCGGGTCACTTCTGACAGCGGCGGATGGGTCACAGCAGGAAATGACCATCACGAGCCATTATTTGACGATGTCATTAAGCCCAATGCCGTTAAGTTAGTGGGTGTAGTGTTGTGCTATGCCTCGACATGGACGGACACAACCTGATACTGATCGTCGGTTATCGGATTTAATCTCGGTGGGGCCTGCTCACCCGGGTGTTTCCGGCCGATGTCGTGGACGAGGTCGTCGCGCAGGCCGGTCGTACCCAGCAACGATCCCGCATCCTGCCCTCCCGGGTAATGGTGTATTACACCATCACAATGGCTTTGAACTCCGATGGATCCTATGAGGATATCTACGCCGATCTCACCGATGGACTGTCCTGGGCCTGCAGGTGGGAGGAACAGGCAGTACCTGCTCCGTCACGCTCCGCGATTTTCCAGGCCAGGGTCAGGCTGGGACATGAACCGATGGCAGCGTTGTTTGCCCGTGTTGCCCAACCATTGGCCCGGCCGGGGTGGGAGGGGGCCTGGCTGGCGGGCAAACGCCTGTTGGCTGTTGATGGCACCACCTTGGATGTCCCGGATACGCCAGCCAATGTCGAGCATTTCGGGCGTCCCGGCACCGGACGTGGTCAGGCCGGGTACCCGCAGGCCCGTGTCGTGGCGATCGCGGAATGTGGATCACATGCGATCCTGGACGCGGTCATCGGCGGGCTGGGCACCGGGGAAACGACCCTGGCTGATGAACTGATCGACCGGCTGGATCCAGGCTCAGTACTGGTCGCTGATCGGGGGTTTTATAGTTTCCACCGGTGGGCTACCGCCCAGGACCGTGGTGCGGATCTGGTGTGGCGGATCCGGAACAATGTGAAACCACACCATGTGCGAACCCTGGAGGATGGAACATGGTTGGCCACGATTACCCCGAGCAGTGGGCCGGGGTGGCGGCAGGTTGCCCCAAGGATGGTGCGGGTGGTGGACTACCACATCGATACCGGTGACGATGAGGCTGGCATTGTCGACCAGCAGCATCGGTTGTTGACCACCTTGTTGGATCCTGATGAGGTGTCGGTGGAGGATCTGATCGCGGCGTATCACGCCCGGTGGGAGATCGAGAACACTTTCGATGAGTTGAAAACCCATCAGCGTGGACGAGAAAGGGTGTTGCGGTCAAAGTCCCCGGAGTTGGTGCGTCAGGAGATCTGGGGGCATCTGTGCTGCCACTACGCGATCAGGACACTGATGGCTGATGCGGCCACTGCCAGTGAGCACCCTCCGGTGCGGGTGTCATTTGTTAAGGCCTTGAAGCTTACCCGTCGTTCGGTGATCCAGGGCTCTTTTCCCCCCTGACGACCCGCACACCGCCCGAAGTTTATGGGATCGGGCAGTGTCTTGGCTGGCCA
>NC_004320.1 GCF_000011305.1 Corynebacterium efficiens YS-314
GCGATCGCAGGTATTTGGATTCCTGCGTCATGGGTTGCGAGAGCACTATCAACACTAGGCGTTGCTGGAACTTCTCTGGTTCCTCATGGTATTGCGTTCGAGTACCATATACCTACAAATCCACTAGGGGGATGGACTATTAGAAATGTTCGATGGCAATAGTCCGGGGTTGAATAAATGATTCTTGCAAAAAAGCTCCTGGCAACCCTCGGTGTTCTCGGGCTCTTAGTGGCCTTTCAATTGGAGGCTTCACATTATGTGATCTGGGCCCTCACGGCTGTTGTTTTGATTTTAATTCTATGGCCATCTAAAAAGACTAAGAAATAAGCAAGCGGAGATTTTGGGTTAGTCAGGGTTTCATGCGAGAGAACCTGCAGTGAGCTTGTTATTTAATCTGGGGTTATTTCCCGACGGGGTGGATGGATGCTTTTGGTGTCTGTCTGAGGAGCGCGGTCTCGCTATCCTGACAGCTGCTTCCTAATTAAATCCTCCGTGTCCAATTCCCGGGTGTCAGACCAGTTTTTGCAGATAGTTAAGCTGCTTGTTTTTCAGCCGGTGCGGCCTGCTCCTGCTTTTCGCGCACGAGTGTTCGCCATCGGAGCGCCTGTTCGTTGCTGGTGTCCTGCAGGGTGGACATCACCTTCTGGTCTGCATCTAGGTAGTCGGATGGGCACTGTGTCTCGTGCATTTCTTGAATATGAATTTTCCCGTCTCGGATCGCCGCTAGATAGATGGAGGGTGTCAGATGGTTTGTGTGTGAGGGAATCCCCACACACAAACCATTAGACACTCTCCCCACCGTGGCCCCCTGTATCTTCCTATCCGCGCAATCTCTTAGCCTCGGCGTTCTGCACGACGAATCTCTCGACGTACCCACATAACGCCGGGAACTGCACAAACCATATGAGTCACCACGGCGAAAACCCACCTACCGGTAGACGTTGCGGTTTCTGGCCACGCCGGTACTGCCACAACCCACAAAATTGTGTCCGCAAGAACATCCCCTCCCAACGTCGCCGACACAATCGTCCAAATCACCGTGGCAGCGATTGATACCCCCGGACCAAATCGAATACACAAGGCAGTAGATACTAAAACTAGGAAAACGCCAGTTAATACCCAGAGCACTACCTTTTGGGCGACCTCGGTCGCACCATCACCTGCTAAAAGTTCAGCGCCACCTGCACCGAGCGCGCATATCACAACCACAAGCCCTTGCCACAGAAGATAAGCACTGCGTAGGCGATGATTTTCTGTTACCGCAATAGGCCATGCTCCCCACAGCGCTGACCAGGTGATAACCGGGATTAATCCAGCACCGATGGGTAAAAGAGCAAAAGTGTACGCACCACTGATATAGCTCGGCGGATAAATCACTGCCATAACATAAAGTACAACCATCGCTGCCACGGCAAGAGGAATCACAGCACTACGCGACAACGCGATATTAATAGCTGCTAATACGTGAAGGAGTGACTGGACCTGACCCCCGTTTGGTAGACACCTAACATCCCAACATTCTGGGACAGAAAGGTAATCTGCCACCATGCCAAGCAAGACCTACACAGAGGAGTTCAAGCGCGACGCCGTCGCCTTGTATGAGAACTCCCCGGGGGCTTCGATTCAGACCATCGCCACTGACCTTGGGATCAATCGCGCCACGTTAGCGAACTGGGTAAAAAAATACGGCACCGCAACTCCCAGCGAAACGCCTTCACCAGCCTCGGTGACTGAGGCTGAGCGGATCCGCCAGCTGGAACGGGAAGTTAGCCGACTGAGAGAAGAGCGCGATATCCTGCGGAAGGCCGCTAAATATTTCGCGGAAGAGACGAACTGGTGATCCGCTTCCGGTTCGTTGATGACGCCCAGAAAAACCATTCGGTTAAGCGGTTATGCGAGGTGCTGAAACTCAACAGGTCCTCCTATTACAAATGGAAAAACAGCAGCTCAGCCCGGAGAAAACGACTTATCTCTGACGCCCTCCTCGGTGCCCGGGTCAAGACGGTCTTCACCGCCGAAAAGGGTTGTTATGGGGCCAAACGGATCACGGCCGAACTCAAGGACCAGGCCGATCAAACCCCCGTGAACCACAAGCGAGTTGCGCGGGTCATGCGTGAACTCAAACTGTTTGGCTACACCAAGAAGCGCAAGGTCACCACCACCGTGTCAGATCAGAAGAAACCAGTGTTCCCTGATCTGGTGGGCCGGAAATTCACCGCCGACAAGCCTAACCAGCTCTATGTCGGGGACATTACCTACCTGCCGATCGCGGACGGGTCGAATATGTACCTGGCTACGGTCATTGACTGTTATTCCCGCAGGTTGGTGGGCTTTTCCATCGCAGATCATATGCGCACCAGCTTGGTCCAGGATGCACTGACCATGGCTAAGGGCCAGCGTGGAGACTTGAAGGGGGCGATCTTTCATTCGGATCACGGGAGCGTGTATACCTCTCATGCATTCCAGGGCGCCTGTAAAGACCTGGGGATCAGGCAGTCGATGGGATCAATTGGAACCAGTGCGGATAATGCTTTGGCCGAGTCCTTCAATGCCGCGATGAAGCGGGAAGTTCTTCAGGATTCCAAGACATTCATAAACCAGTTGATCTGCCGACGGGATGTTTTCCGCTGGTGTACTCGTTACAACACGGTACGCAGACATTCCTGGTGTAAATATCTCGCGCCTGCGGTGTTTGAAGAGCGCGGTCCTGCTATCCTGAAATCTGCTTCCTGATTAAATCCTCCGTGTCCACCATCCGGGGGTCGGGCCCACTGCTTTTCGCGCGTATCCTGCACGTGATCTCGACGAATAAACTCCAAGTGAGAAACCGTCGTATCATCCATCGCCGTCGCAGAGCTTTCCGCATCAGTTGACAGTGATGCACGCTGTGGGCGAAAGGGCGTACGCAGGACTCGTTGGCCGTTGAAAACGATAGATAATCCCATCATCGCCACTGCTAAAACCAGGTTAAGAACAATACCTACCAACGGTGATTCACTAGTAAGAGGATCTGTAGGGTCTAGTGCTACGGCATTGGAGTGAATACCCATCGTCGGAAGTAACAACCGTACTGGCCATGCTGGTGGGAAAAAATACCACCAGCTAGCTTCTGCAGTGAGCGTGCCCGCAAGTTGATAGGCCACAGCAAGTAAAAGAGCTGTAATCAGATTCGTGGCGCGCGCTATGGCACTAAATAGCCCAATAGTGGCAATGCTGCCAATCCACCCGAGAAGTCCTGCAAGGAGAATGCGCTGGGCACCTAATCGACCATCAATAACCGCATAGAGCCAGACACCACCAAAATTAAAAGCATAAAAAAGTCCAGACAGACCTACAAGGATCAGCAGTCGCCCGGTCCTTATTTTCCACGCTGATACAGGGCGAATATCAGTGCCTCCATGCCGAGACTTTTTCTCTCTCGTTTCAGCTAATCCGGCTAATAGAGCCAAGATAGGTGCTGCCATACCCGTGACATACATAGCCTGCCAGCTCAAAAGACCTGAGGCATCGGTCGCGTTCGATGACCAGAGAGAAAACAGGGAACTTAGCGCTCCAATGAGAAGTCCGATGGCAGGAAACCATACAACGGCCGTGGCCTTCACACGGATAAGTTCTGCTTGAATCACTCCAGGCCATGTGCCTATTTTTTTCTCGTTTGTACTACGAGTATGGGGATGGAGGTCTGTTGCGGTCATGGATGACCTACCTGAGGGTTGGTCATCCGCAAGAATTCTTCTTCTAACTGACCAGGTGCAGCAAAATCTTCCAGCGGGCCAGAGTACTGAGCTCGGCCATCAACAAGTACCGTGATGTCATCAGTTAAGCGCGCTACTTCACCGAGCTGATGGGAACTGACTAAAACGGTGCCCCCCTGGGCTGTCCATGAGCGGAGAAAACCGCGTAGATCAACAATACCTTGAGGATCAAGACCATTTTGTGGTTCGTCGAGAATAAGCACAGGTGGTGAGCCCAACATTGCGATTGCTAGTGCAAGGCGTGCCTTCATTCCAGTGGAGAAATTCCGCGCTTTTTTCTTATCCTCATCATCAAGTCCGACCATGCCCAAGACATGATCAACTTCGTCTAATCCTAAGCCCAATAGTTTGGCGTGAATACGGACGTTGTCGCGGGCAGACAAGTGGGAATAAAGTGCAGGGCCATTGATGGAGGCACCAATGTTAATGAGATTGTCCTGAGAAAGTTTCTCTCCAAAGATCTCAACGGTGCCAGCACCCCGGTCTTCAAGTCCTAAAATGATGCGGAAACATGTGGATTTTCCTGCACCGTTGCGTCCTAGCAATGCATGGACTCGTCCTGTTTTAACGTGCATGGAAAACCCGTCTAGGACAGTGCGTTGACCAAATGATATTCGGAGATCGTCACATGATAAAGCCACCGGTTTCAGGGTTGTATTCATGCATATAATAATTATTTAATAACCTATACAGATACATCCCCCGCGAGAATGAAATCACTAACCCAGTATTCCCCCGTGAGAGGGAATACTGGGTATAGCTCATACTCCGTACTCTTATTGGTCAACAATCCCCGATGTATGAGCCCATACTGCTAACCCAACACGATCACGGAC
Organism: Corynebacterium efficiens YS-314; assembly: GCF_000011305.1. Classification (NCBI taxonomy): domain Bacteria; kingdom Bacillati; phylum Actinomycetota; class Actinomycetes; order Mycobacteriales; family Corynebacteriaceae; genus Corynebacterium; species Corynebacterium efficiens. Next base: position 4,592 of record NC_004320.1, read on the forward strand.
CCCGATTTTGCTGATCAAACGTGAGACGTAGGTTTTCACAGTCTCAGAGCCTATATGCAGGTAGTTAGCGATCTCGGCGTTAGTTTCAGCCTGAGCAACTCGTTTAAGTACTTCTAACTCGCGGGGAGTTAACGCTTCAAACAGAGTGTCGCAAGGTGAGGGAGGCTGTGGTGATGAGACTCGAAAGACGTTAATGACATACTCTGTAACTTCAGGGGAGAGGACAGAGGCTCCATGATAAATCCTGTTAATGGCATCGATGAGAGCTTCCGGACCAGCATCTTTAAGTAAGAACCCTTGGACTCCTACTTCCAAAGCGCGACGAACTAAATCTTCAGAATCAAAAGTGGTGAGCATTAAAATTTTTGTTGATTCTCGGTGTTGTTTAATGGCTTGTGCTGCGTCAATCCCATTGACATAAGGCATTTGGATATCAAGGACAGCAACATCAATGGCCCATTGCTGGGCTGCTTCAATGGCCTTTTGCCCATTAGATGCCGTGGCGACAACATCAATATTGTGTTGAGTTCCAAGAATAGTTGTCAACGCAGTAACGATTAAGGGCTGATCATCGGCGATCAACACTCGAATAGGCTGTTCATTGTCTTTCATGCTCATATAAAAGTTGCCTTTTGCTCCAAAAATAGTGTCGGTTATGGCGCTAGTACGTCGTGCAAAGAGTGTTCTTGAGGAAAAGACCTGGTGGGCACTGTTGCTTGTACTCGAAAGTACCCAGATTGTGAGGAATAAGTGATCGTCCCCATGAGGCTTTCTACACGTTCTTTCATGCCTGTCAGGCCACTTTTTGTCCCCATAAGTGGTGGTGTATGAGCTATATTGACGCCGTGGGGAGCCCAACTTTCAATATCAATGTTGATTTTTTTAGTCATATCATCAACAGAAATGGAGATGTTTACTTTGCTGTCAACACCTTGGTGGCGTGCAACATTTGTCAATGACTCGTTGAGGATGCGGCTGATGGCCAACTGGACAATAAAAGGGGTTGAGGCTGATAAGTCCTCCAGTACCGTGGGTGAGGATAGTGATGTAGTGATGGCCATCCCAGCTTGTTGATACTGTTCAAGGTTTTCCACAGTGCTGACCAAGCTCATTATTTTGTGTGCAGATTCTGTCGGTAGATCAGAACGTAAAGCTTTAACGATCGCCCTGACCTCGGATAATGAGGAGGAGCTTGTTTCTTGGATTCTTTGTAGAATCTCTTCAATCTCAGCATCTGTTCCCGTTGGTCCGTGGCGAGAGACCATGATCCCCGCAGAAGCTTGGATGTTAATTAAGGTGAGACTGTGGGCTAAAACGTCATGGATTTCTCGTGCAATTTGGACGCGTTCCCGTTCTCTTATCGCTGCCTGTTCTTCCATGGCGGCATGTTCTTGACTGCGACGTCGCTCCTCACCGCGAGCTTCTTCATGACGGCGATTTATCGCAATTTGTCGAAGAACGGTCAATCCTAGCCATTGAATCAACAGCCAGGATAAACCTTGCTGATTGTTATGATAGATCATTCCTGTTTCAGTTTGATACCACATAATCGGTGACACAAAGCAGTATATCAACGTTGTGACATAGAAGAGTGTAGATATGATGCGTTGCTTTACCCACCGGGTCGTACTGTAAACCACTATTGGCACCACTAAAATAAATGGGCTAAATCCTAGATTTATCGGCAATGCCGTTATCCAATTCCAGGTCCATAAGGAAATAAGCAGCAGCAATGCGGTGGCTGATGAAATGGGTGCACGACGCCAAAATAATAAAGCAGGGATAAATAGTGCCGATAATATAACTTGGACTATTTCGTGGTGAGATCCTTCTAAAGCAATGGCACCGTAGATGACAGTAAGGACAGTAGCTAAGGCAGAAAACCCGACGTCATCGATGCGTGCGGGGATACTGCGTAGCAAACCAATCATATTGTTAACAGTAGGTGATTAGGGCCTAGGGCCTGTCCTGTAAGTGTCCATGGGACGTAGACAACCCGTGGCGCAGCGTGGTACCCCTGATTATATGGTTGGCCGTGGTGAACTTACCGACAAGGCATGGGAACGCATCGCCCCGCTGCTGCCGGACAATGCTGGCGGCAGACGGTGGCGCGATCACCGGCAGGTGATCAACGCGATCTTGTGGAAACTGCGCACCGGAGCCCCATGGCGGGATCTTCCCGAACGCTACGGGCCATGGAAAACCGCCCATGAACGACTCCGCCGCTGGACCATGGACGGGACCTGGCAGAAGATCCTCGACGAGGCCATCGTCAAAGACGACGCCGTCGGTGAGGTTGAATGGATCATCTCCGTTGACTCCTCCGTCATCCGGGCCCACCAGCACGCGGCTGGGGCCCGGAAAAAAGGGGGTGCTCACATCAGGTCGAGGCCCTCGTTGTGGACGGAGAATGCCTCGGACGCTCCCGAGGCGGACTAAGCAGCAAGATCCACCTGGCCGTCGACGCACGTGGACTGCCGATGAACGTGATCCTCACCGGCGGGCAGGCCGGGGACAATCCACAGTTGATCCCGCTGCTTGACGGCCTGAACGTCCGCCGGGATGGGCCGGGGCGGCCCAGGTCCCGCCCGCAGGCGGTGGTCGCGGACAAGGCGTATTCACATCCGTCGACCCGGCAGGCCATGCGCGAGCGTCGGGTCCGGTTCATCAGCCCGGAGAAGACCGATCAGATCGCCCGCCGCCGGGCCAAGGGCGCGGCTGGTGGACGCCCACCGGTCTTCGACCGGGAGGTTTATCGCGGGCGTAACGTCGTCGAGCGGTGTTTCGCCCGGCTCAAGCAGTTCCGAGGCCTGGCCACCCGTTATGCGAAACGAGCGGCCTACTACGCCGCCGAGGTAACCATCGCCGCGATCATTTTATGGCTGCGATGACACTTACAGGACACGCCCTAGTGCAAAAGCCAAAATTTCTTTATATCTTTATTTCTAGACGTCTTGACGCCTGACATCAAGACGTCTAGAAATAAAGATATAAAGAAAGGGTATGTCATGATAATAGGAATCATTAATTCAAAAGGCGGGGTAGGTAAAACAACCACTGCCATCAACCTTGCCACTGTCTTTTCCAATGAGGGCTACAGCGTGCAGGTCTTGGATATGGATCCGCAGGGCAGCGCTTCGGAGTGGGCGGACCGCGCTGCCGATGCAGGCACTCCTCTACCGTTTGCGGTCGAGTCTACGAATATTAAACGTCTCCCTCGCGTCGTGAATGAAACAGAGTTCACAATCATTGATACACCCCCCGGTGATCCGGCGATCATGGACGCAGCTATCGCAGCATCAGACTTCGTGATCGTCCCAGTGCAATCTTCCCCTATTGAATTGGTACGCGTGAGTGAGACGCTTCCCTCTCTCGCTTCCACTCCTCATGGAGTGTTATTGACATCTGTAAGATTTGGCACCCGCCAATTCGAGGAAACTGTAGAGGGATTGAATCAACAAGGCATTTCGGCATTTGATACCAAAATACCGATCCGTGAGGGGATCCGAGCCGCTTTTGGTGGAGTGCCCACAAAATTTGAAGGTTATGACTTTCTAGCAAAAGAGATAATGGAGGCGATGGCGTAATGGCGATTAAGAAGGCGTCCGATTTTATCAAGGCTCCTGCCGAAGCTAGGCCGATGAAACAGGCGTTTAAAACCGGAGAGGTAAAGGCGTTCACTCTTCGGATGGATGCTGAGCTGCATCAACGCCTCAAGATCAAGGCTGCTGAAGAGGGTCGCACAATGACAGATATTTTAGATGAGTTAGCTAGGGGATACCTAGACGGAAAGACGTCTTAGAGTCTTGCTGTCTAGGTGTCGAAATGTCAGATCTTTAGACGTCTTTCCACCTAGATGTCTGACTTCTTTACATCTAGACGTTAGGCTTCTAGGTGGAAAGACGTCTAGATTTCTACATCTCTCTATAGAGTTGGAAAACAAATCGACATAGTGTTCTTCCTAGGTAATAAAAATTTATAAAAGAGAAGAGCGCGTTAATACATCATAAATCCACGGCAAAGGGCATACTAGAAAGAACAGAAAAAATAGAAGACTCCGGGGGCAACCGGAGTCTTCTGGAGGTGTAAGTCAGATCCTGGCAGATCTTCTTACCCTCACCCGAACCATTACTTCGAGGTGAGCTGTATCAACAGCATAGCAAGAACCCGCGCCCACGCACCACAACTGGTGCGCGAGTGTCATCACGACACCCTACCGACCTATGTGCCTGTCACACTCGGTGATCACGCACCCTCCCTGTGGTCAGACACCCAGCGCTATACGGACGAGGACACCTACCAACGTGATCGTGATAGTTGGTTCGATACCCATATTGTCACCCACCAGAGCCGCGAACTAGTCGATACCGGGTGGTGCCACCACGATGCTGAGATCTTGCTCAGTCACCTTGGACGTGATGGTCTGCACTGCGCGAAGGACCGGGCAGGAATCACCAAGGCCTGGTCGAAGACGAAAGACCAGCATGGGCACCGCACCCCGTTGATTTGGCCGAGGGAACGTGTGCATCTGGCGGAATATATCCACTTCACCAACCCCACTTATGCTGCTGTGATCGTCATCGATATCGACCACGTCGGAGCACCTGGAGGCTTCCTCTCAGGACTTGATGGGTTTGTCGCCGACAAGGTCGAAAAACTCGCCCACCTCCGCCTGGGGCCTAATTGGATTGGGATCAACCCAGAATCGGGAAAGTCTCAGATGATCTGGTACATCGACCCGGTCTATCGCACCCCAGGGGAAGTATCTAAGCCCTGGAGTCTGCTGGAGGCACTACATACGGAGCTGCAGGCGTTTTTCGAAGCCGATAAGAACTTCTCTCATGGGTGGTCTCGTAATCCGATCTATTCCGGGGATAATCTAGGGGCATACCGTTGGTACGCCCAACACCATGAGGTGTTTCATATGCGCCTGTTATCGACAGGTCTATGGATGCTGAAAGGAGACACCGTGGCCACCATGGAAGACAAAGGTGTGGCTGATCGCCGCCATACCCAACGCTTTTCCAGCGGACGTGAACTCATCAACGCCGCCAGAGCTAACACCGAACGAGCCCGCCAAGCCATGCAAGCTAGGGAAGTCCTCGCCGGCTTAGAAGACGATGATCTCGCCAAAGCTTTTGAGGCCTCCGACCCGGATGTCATTGATGGCGTACGCGTGGTGTGGCAGTCACCTGGCAGGGCTCAGCGTGATGTCACTGCCTTCCAGCACGCATTAAAGACTGCTGGTCGGTTGAACCGGGCGGGGAAGAAGATGACTGATGATGCCATCATTGATGCCTACCGGGAAGCCTATGAGGTGGCGCATTCTGTGGGTGCTGATGATCGCCCGCGGGAGGAACCCCCGATGCGGGATCTGCGTTCACTGGCACGGCGTGTGCGTGGGTATGTAGCTAGTAATAAGCGGGTTGAGCATGCGGTGGTGAAGGAGAATCCGACGGATACTCGTATGCGGCCGCAGGAACGTAAGGCGTTAGCGACTCTGGGTAGGCGTGGCGGGAAGAAGGCTGCGGAACGGTGGAAAGACCCCGAAAGTGATTACGCGAAAAACCAGTTAGAAACTCTAAAGAAAACTCAGCGCAAAAAAAAGATCCAGGGTCAAACAACTCGGGCTCGGATTCAAGCTTTTATCGGTGAGCAGTATATAAACCTTGGCAGGGTCCCTACTCGTAAAGAGATAGCTACAGAAGTGGGGTGCACTTCCCGGACAGTTACTACCCATCTTGCCGCCCTCAGGAATGCAGGATTACTCCCTCAGGAATAGGGGTGGAAGTACCGTAAGCAATAGAACGGTGCCCCTTGGTTGTATTACTCCTAGGGGTTTGTTTTCTTCTACCGGTGGGAGAAAAGGTCTTTTGATTCACTGTCTATAGATGAGTACTTAAATCTATCGGTAGCTTGCTAGCTCGATGAGCTAGGCGCTGAGCTAAAAAGACTTAGTGCTGAAGTAGCTCATGTACAGAACCATAAGAGAGAAGAAGTAGTCGTGAGTGAACCTGTTGCTGTTGGTGAGTTTTATGTGGATCCTGCTGATTCTGAGGTACCACCGTGGTCGCGGTTAACAGCAACCGTGCTTCACACCATGACTGACGGGGAGATCTGGCGTCGTAGAGACCTCCTGTCCGCAGCGCGTAAGCACGCGAGGGTGTCTGAGGCGGGGATGACGGAAGTTCTGAACTCAGGGGCTCTTCGTATTGATAACCGGTTAAGTTGGGCCGTTCAACACTTATCCAAGGCCAGACTTATTGAAGCTGTGTCTAGGGGGCAGTACCGCATCACGGACGCTGGTCGCAGGTGGCTTGAGGAACACCCGGACGGCATGATCTACAGCGACGCTAACGCGTTTTTCAGCCCCTACTGGCCTAAGCCATCACCCACAGCAGAGGCGGCAGAAGAAACTGCAGATAGCCCTTCGATAGAAGCACCTAGTTTGCAAAATTCTGACGAGGTCATGGACACCGCGGAACAAGCCAACCGCCACCGGGTCGGTGCAGAACTTCTCGCGGCACTGCGTGAGGTGGATCCGGAGTTCTTTGAGCGCGTGGTTATCGATGTGCTTTTGGCGATGGGGTATGGAGGAGCACACGGTAAAGGTTCAGCTATTGGTCGCAGTCACGATGGAGGCATCGATGGGATCATCGATGAAGACGCCTTAGGGTTAGACAAGATTTATGTGCAAGCCAAGCGCTATGCCAAGGGCAATAATGTCGGCCAGCCAGAGATCCAAGCTTTCGTCGGTGCGATGCATGGTAGAGCCGCGCACAAGGGGGTCTTTTTCACCACGAGTGCGTTTACCTCATCCGCGCGGTCCTATGCCGCCGGGATCCCCACGCGTGTAGTGCTGATCGATGGCCCACGACTCGTTGATCTGATGATGCGCTACCGAGTAGGGGTTCAAGCGCAGCGCACGTATATCACTCTCGGGTTTGACCAAGATTACTTCGAGTAAACCCCTGTCACCACTCACGGTGGGGGCCCTGTGTCTGAGTCTGGAATGAGTGCGGGCGAGCAAGCCCGTTAGTTCTCCGTGTGGGTCACGATGATGTCGAGGGTGTCGCAACCTAAGATCGCTGCGGCTAACTCAGTGAGCATCTCTTCTGACGGTGACACCGGTATCCGCTCGAGCAGTTGACGGGTTATCTCCGCGGTGTCAGCGCCGATGAAGATCTCATCCCAGGTGTCCACAATAATCGCCACACCTTGTTAGACTGCCTGAACCTCTTCGAGGTTCCCACGCGCACAGAAACGTCGTCGCCGTGAGCGTGTGCCTCGCCACCGTGACGACCCTGGGCTAGGATTGCCCTTAACAAACAAAGAAAAACACCAAGACAAAAAAAAGATCACATGGTACATTGGCAGTAAACTTGCAAAATTTGTATCCCGTCTGAGCTGGACAAATGCGTATAAGAGGAGGTCACGGCGGTGCTGACGATCGGCAAGATGCACGGTGAGTCTGTGGCTTATTACGAGTCGACGGTGGATGCTTGTGTGGCTGAACGTGGGCCGGATGGGTATTACTCGGAGGATGGTCGGCGTCCTGCGACCGCCTGGGTGGTGAGCCCAAGCTCGCGTTTGGAGGCGTCGGTGTCGGCGTTTTTGGGTGTGGAATCGGGTGATGTTGTTGCTGGGAAACAGGTGGCGAAGTGGTTTAATTCGGCACAAGCTCCGAGTGGTAAATCATTAGGTCGGCGGCCGGGAGCAAGTGGGGTTCCGGGGTTTGATTTAACGTTTTGTGCGCCGAAGAGTGTGTCGTTGGTGTGGGGTTTCGGCGATTCAAGTATGAAGAAGATCGTTGATGAGGCGCACGCTCAGGCGGTCTCGGCGGCGTTGAGTTACCTTTCTGAGCATGCTGGTTACACCCGGAAGGCATCGGAGCATGATCCGAACGAGATGATTCTTGCTCGGGTTTCTGGGTTATCTGGGGTGAAGTATGAGCATAAAACCTCTCGTGCGGGTGATCCTCATGTGCATTCTCATGTGCTGTTGAGTAATCGTCAGTTGTGTCCGGATGGGAAAAGTCGCACGCTGGATTCGAAGTCTGTGTATCACGAGGCGCGTGCAGCAGGGATGTTGTATCAGTCGGTGTTGCGCTCGACGTTGAGTAAAAATCTCGGTGTGCAGTGGGCGGAAGTCAGCAATGGGTGCGCTGAAATCGCAGGCCTAGATGCCCCGGAAGTCATTGAGGCGTATTCGACTCGGATGCGAGAAATCAATGACTGGAAGCACGAAAACGGGGCTGATTTTGCGGGTGCCTCACGGATGGGGCAGGCAATTACCCGTCGGGTCAAAGACACAGACACCCCGATGGAGGAGCTGCATGCGCGGTGGATGGCGCACTCTGTGGGCATGAAAGTCTATGACACGGTCGCGTCTTTTGCTCAGAACACCGCCTCGGAATCGGCTCATCGTGAGGTGACACTGCCCAGCCCAGCAGCGGTGATTAATGCGGTGATTGAGCAGCGCTCGACGTTTACGCGCGCTGATTTGGTGGAGAAAACCGCCGAGCTTATGCCTGTGGGCATCGCCCCAGAAGCCATTGTGGGTCACGTGGAAGCCATTGTTGATCAGATTATCGCGGAAGAATTAGCGTGGTCGGTTAACCCGGATATGGCTCGCAGTCACAGCCGGACAGCGCGGGAAGGATCGCAAAGGTTTACTGCGGAAGCAGTGGTGGAGGAAGTCAATGATGGCATTGATCTGGCCACCGCCAGGGTGAATCGGGGAGTGGATGCGTCGTCGATTAGGCCGATTAAGGACACGTTGTCGGTGGATCAGGCGCGTGCTATGCGCGCAGTGGTGGCCTCTCACTACCGGGCATCAGTGGTGGTAGCACCAGCCGGGGCGGGTAAAACATCGTCGTTGAAAGCGGCCCGCCAGGCCTGGGAACGCGCGGGTAAAACCGTGGTGGGGTTAGCGCCCACGGGGAAGGCTGCGGATGTGATGGTGCGAGAAGACGTCGCCCATACTTCTGCCACCATCGCCAAAGCCCTCGTCGGCACACGCGAGATGACCCCTAAGCAGATCGCTTTGAAACTCGGCTGGGATGCCTCAACAGTGGTGGTCGTTGATGAAGCCGGCATGGTGGCCACCCCAGACATGGCGACCTTATTACAGGTCACGGCTGCTGCAGATGCCAGGATCGTGTTCGTCGGTGACCCACACCAGTACTCGGCAGTGAAAGCTCGCTCTGGGATGTTGGCGACCTTAGCCTATGAACTACCTGATTCAGTGGAGTTAACAGAGGTGTTTAGACAAAAGCATGCCGGCGAACGTTTGGCGTCGCAATTGCTGCGTAACGGTGACGAAACCGATACTGCCCGTGCCGCCCAGTGGTATGCCGATAACAACCGTCTGCATGCAGGATCCTCGACGGCGATGCTCATGGACGCCCTCACCAGTTGGGCCAAAGACAAGGATAAAGGCCTGGAGTCGTTGTTGGTGGCTAGTACCCGGGAGGATGTGGATCTGCTCAACCGCCTAGCCCAGCAGGTCTGCGGGGATACCGGGGCCATTAACCCACTGGGTCATCAAGTCCGGCTTTCTAGCGGCCACCAGGGATTTGTCGGCGATGTCATCCTTACCAAGCGCAACAACTATGATCTGCTGACTGATGCTGGGGATATTGTCCGCAACGGCCAACGCTGGATCATCCAAGACGTGCATGAGGACGGCAGCATGACTGCCAGGCGTATGGATGACACCCACGCCACAGCGCATCTGCCCGTTGATTACGTTAAAGATCATGTGCAGTTGGGATATGCCTCCACCGGGCACGCAGCCCAAGGCGCCACAGTTGATACCTGCCACGTTGTCGCAGGGCTTGGCCAAGTGGACCGGGCAGGAGTCTATGTGCCACTGACGCGTGGACGCTATGAAAACCACCTGTATTTGATGGACACCAGAGCAGGTGACCCTGATACCGGGCACGGATCCCTGCTGGTGGAAGAACGCCGCGAAACACCAGAGTACGCGCGTGACCTGCTGATCAATGCTGCGAAACGTGACCGGGCAGATATCACGCCACAACAACTGTGGCGGGATGCCAGGGCTGATTTTGAGCTCGCGAAACTCTCCAGCAACCTGGTGGTGGATGAAGACCCTTATGCCGGCACCCACATGGCGGCCATCATGGCCCAGCGTCAGAGCATGCGTCGTGCACGGTTGGAGGAGTTTTACCAGGCCACCCGGGAGCAACGAGCAGCGAAGAAAAAGAAGCCTGCACGTGCTTTAACCCCTGAGGAGATTGTCGAGGCGTCCTTGAAGGATCGCCCGTTGGCGGATATCCCCGGCTGGTTGTTAGAGCAGATGGTGGACGCCCCTCACACGGTGGTGGAGACTTATCAGGCGACAGAGCAGACTTATCACGTGCTGGTAGACAAAGCTCAGCAGGCAGAAGAGGCGAAGCAGCACCTCCCTGGTGTGGTGGCCACCCTGGAGGAACTACAGGCGAAGAAGTGCCAGGTGGAGCAGGGGTTTACGGCGGCACGAGCAGAATTGGAGACAGAACGCTCCAAGCCTGGATTGGTGAAGCTGGTGCGTGGTGGGAAGCTTAAAGAGGCCCAATTTCAGGTGGATGACTTGCGTGAGCAGCTTGTTCACACTACCCGTGAGGTGGAGACTGCCTCGGCACAACTCCGCGATTACCAGGACATGATCGCCACCGCTCCCACACCAGAGCAGGTAGGTGAGCAGGAAAACAAACTTGCTCATTACCGCCGCGCTGTCGAGGCTTTAGACAATCCTGCGGCGGTGGCCACGGAAGATCAGTGGCGCAGCCACGCCACCTGGGAAGTCCTACGAGCAGATAGGACACGCCGCGACCCGCAGGAACGACCTGGCATGAAAGAAGTATTAAGGGCTGCTGGGGGAGATAAGGATCTGTCCACCATGCTCAACAACCCTCACCCATCGACACCGACGAGGCTCCAACCCCCAGTCCAGCGCCCTTCCTCCCCGGAACGGGATCGAGGTTATGGCCTGTGACAGCTAAGAATGGTGATGGGCTTAATGATGCGGCACGGTCCTACCTTGAGGCAGTTTCTCGCCGGCTTCACCAGGAATATGAGGAGCAATTCCGCCAAGCACAGCGCCGCAGCGAGGCCCAGGAAGAGCTGTGGAAACTAGTAGATCAGTTGGAAGAAATCTCTATTAAGGCAGCACACCATATGAAAGTCTTCCAAGACGCAGGGATGGAGCTACCGGAGATCGCCAAGCTGATGTGCGTGCCTCGTGGTGTGGCCCGGATGTTTCTCGAGATCGCAGAAGGCGGTAAAAACTAGCTGGCGTGGTGGCTACCGCCACCGTGCCCCGACACCCTGCCAGGGCTGGTGGGGGTTAGCGGGTGCTGGGGACGTTGGCGAGGTAGGCGGCAATCGCACGTTCTAGCACGTCGTGGGCGGTTTCTCTGCGCTGATCAAGCAGGCGGTGAAACAAGTCTGCTTGTTCTGCGGTCACGGAAGTAGAAATCGTGACGTTAGGGCGCCCGTCCGGTGAGTGGCGAGATATTTCTGAATTATCTGCTTCTAAGTAGTCCACCAGGCCTGCAGTAGCGCGTTCCATGATTCGGTTCATGGTGGTATCACGCATAAACGCCTGGTATTTCAGGCGTTTATGTAAGTGTTCGGGGAGGTTAATGGTCATGCGGGCGGACGGGGTTGCCATGAAGATCCTTGGGTGAGTCATATGACTGCATAGTCATATAATGAGTTGTATTGTCTGTAGATTCATAGTCTACATAATCCCATTGTGGATGAGTGACTCCAGACAAGAAAATACTTATCCAACTTGGTGACCGCCTCCGAGAGGCCCGTAAGCAGGCGAAACTCTCCCAGGAGGAAGTAGCTCATCTCTCTGGTCTGCACCGGACCTATATCAGTCTGGTCGAACGCGGAGGGCGCAATATCAGCGTGCTGAACTTGCTTTCTATCACGGGAGTGCTGGGGGTGGATGTGGGCGATATTGTTAGCGGGTTGACTCGGGAGCCACGACTTAATCCTTAAGAGACTAAAACTAGAGATGCTGTTTCAAAGCGTATGACAGCGGTTCTTTTTGATTTTCTCTGGATCGGGACCGTGGATTAAAGGCATATCGCTCAACCACATTTGATCTGCTCACGCCATAGGAGAAGTAAAATAATGATCATAGGAAGTGACGATCCCATTAAATCTGTCGAAGAAGATGAGTTTGGGAGAAGCGGCTATGCAGCCCATGTCGCTAAGCTGATTAATAACTCGCATTCGGTAGAGACCAGCATTGTCTTCGGTTTAACTGGGGCCTGGGGGAGTGGAAAAACCTCCATGCTGGCAATGATCGAGAAAGAGCTTAAAGAGGTAAATGGAGACTGGCATATTGCTTATTTCACTCCTTGGGCGACCAGTGATGTGAATGGGCTATTTGCAGACTTTTATTCTTCGTTAGAACATGCGCTCTCATCGGAAGGTGAGCGAGAATTTTCCACAATATTAGGGGAGATGCTTACTATTGCCGCTCCTATAGCAAAAATAATTCCCGTAGTTGGTGACGCTACGCAGGGCGCTCTCGAGCGGGTAGGGAAATCGCTTCAGGATCAGCCACCGTGGAAAGAGACTTTCGAAAAAGCGTCTTCTGAGATAAAAAAACTCAATCGTAAAATTCTTATTATCGCTGACGATATTGACCGTCTTCAGGGTGAAGAACTAATGGCCCTTCTAAAGGTCGTAAGACTACTGGGCCGATTTCCCGGCGTAGATTTTCTACTCGCATATGACGAAAAAACAGTCACTCAAACATTAGCGGCGATGGGAGTGGCCGGTAAGGGAGAATCCGGAAGCCAGAAATTTATGGAGAAAATCATCCAATATCCCTTGGCAATCCCTCCTCTATTGCCAACCCAGCTTATATCTAATTTAATGCATAAATTAGATCCTTATCTTGAGCAAATGGAAGAATCGGATACATTTAGAATCCGTCTTCAGCACCTACGTCCGGTACTTCTTGCTCAACTATCCACCCCTCGAGCTATTGGCCGTTATATAGCGCAAGTGCATCATCATCTAGCCACCTTCAGTGCAGAAGAAATCCACCTGGGTGATGCCCTAATTATGACCCTGCTAAAAACAAATTTTCGAACAGTACATGATCTTCTTCCTCGCTATAAAGATCAACTTCTTACCGGTAGGAAAGATGGGAAAAGGGTCGCTGCTTCCTCTACGGATAAGGATTTTTTTAATCTGGATAACCTAGTTAGACATCTTCCTGAAGAAGATCAAGGGGATGCTCTTGAGCTGGTAAAAGATTTATTTCCCCGGATTAAACAGCCCACTCGTTTTCATTTTGTTATTCGAGAAAAGCGAAGAATCTCTGATAAGAATTATTTTGATCGTTACTTTGCCATGGGGATTCCTGGCTATGATGTTCCCGATATCCTTGTCGCATCGGCAATCTCTAATGTTATAACTGGAGATGACACCGCGTTCGTGGAACTCCTTAGTAATGGGGATGCTGACCGTTTTGACCTGGTAATAAATAAAGCAGAAGAGAGCACAGCGCTGCTACTTAGCGACGAAGAACGTCTTGTAGTCTTGCGCACAATCCTCCCCCTTTTAGATAAATCAGGTGGGATTGATTCTCCTCCTACTACTCGTAAATGGACGTTATATGGGTGGATAGGGAGATTATTGTCGCAGATGAGTGATAGCGCCGATCCGCAGGCGATTTATGGTGCCCTGCAAATGGTGACGGATCATTTTGACCGGATGTATATCATCCGCAGTATTTTTGCAGATGATAAGTCCCATGCCTGGATAAGTGAGCTAGTAGAACTTGCGAGCGGCGATTTAATAGAGACCGTCCTAAATAATCTGCGTCATAAAAATCAAGCCTCGCAAGAGGAAGGTGTTGAATTTATTATCAACCAGCTAGCTGAGTGGAATCAGTTAAACCTTCTTGCAAAAGGAGTCGAAGCTGAGATGGAGGCAGACAATTTTGCAGCAGGAGATTTGGTAGCTCGGTTTGTTTTCTTAGAAGAAGTTTTCACTCACGGAGTTGCAGAAAAAGAAAAAAGGCTTCGCTTTAATAAGGAGAAATTCAATCAAGTAGTCCCACCAGGACTAGGTAATCGGTGGGGCACAGAGGAGGTAGCCTTCGAAGAAGGTGGCCTGAGTTGGGAAAATCGAAAAAATTTCGCAGTTTCTCAACTTCGAAGGAAAAATGATGAACATCAGTAAATAAGAGATCGCGCGGATAGGTCAGGGTTGTTGGGTCGGGCGAGTCTCCCAGCGATAGGTGCACCAGGCCCCCGGACCAGCCGGCGAACAACGATCACGGCGTTGGCTAAAGAAATGAACGCTTCAATGACCCGGATGCGACGTTCGGTACACACCTGCAGTTTCTTGAACCCGCGGTTATGCCACGAGTTCGTCCGTTCCACCACCCACCGGGCCCCGGCCTGCAACGGGACCCCTTTCTGGCTGATCACCCACTCGCAGCCAAGTTCGGTCAACAGACTGCGGGTCTTGCTTGAGTCGTATCCGGCGTCCAGATGCACGGTGATCTGATCGGGCAGGGCGAGTCCGAACCGGCCTAGTTTCTCCAATGTCGGGCGCAACAACGGTGAGTCATGCCGGTTGGCACCGGCGACCACGCACCCAAGCGGGATACCTGCGCCGTCGACCAGCAGGGAGCGTTTCGTGCCTTGTTTGCCCCGGTCAACCGGGGATCGCCCGGCGGCTTCACCACCGCAGGGGGCTTTGACGATGCACCCGTCCACGCTTAAGTTTTCCAGATCGAGTCCGACGATACGGTCGCAGAATTCCAAACAGATCTGTTCCAGCTGCTCGAAGATGCCAGCGGTGATCCATTCATCCCGGCGGGTGCGCAAGGTGGTGGCCGAGCATGTCGTGTCGGCGATCTTGACATACGAGGCGCCGAGGACGAGGACCTGGATGAGCTTGTCGAAGATGATCCGGTCCGGGATGCGTGGGCGGTGGCACCGAAGTGGGTGGGTGTCGGTCACGGGTGGGATCAGCGCGGCGAACTGGCACCAGAGGGGGTCGATGATAGAGGATGGAAGGGCAGGCACGAGTGCTCCTGAGTGGTGTACGTTTTCTTGGTCGAATCCGTATCTACCAGGCCTCGTGCCTGCTCTTGTTCACCACCCCACCGTGGCCCCCTGTATCTTCCTATCCGCGCAATCTCTAAGAGCAGGGTCAATAAATCCCTAGAGGCACTATAATTTTCTATAGTGTCATCTATTGGACTCATAAAATTTTCTCGAGAAGCATAAAAAGAAAACCCGCCCTCACGGTCAATTGTGATGACGGGTTTTCCTCAAGACGACGTTACACACGCTGCCTTATTGTTCCTCCGGGATTTTCCTTGCCCCACCGGTCTGTAACAAACCGGCCGCTAATTGCAGACCGGGTCACCAGCCGCTTATTGCTCGTCCCCTTGCCGACACGTTCATTAACCGTCGTCTTCGGTGAGCGCTTGGCATGTGCTTTAGTGACAAACCTGCCTGAAATCGCACTGCGGGAAACGCTACGGCCTCGATTAGCCATGGTTTCTTTCCCTTCCCCCAGCCGCAGGAATTTCCTGTAAACTGATTCTCTATAGATTTTAAATTGGTATGGAACCAGCCTGGCTGGGAAAGCGTCGAAGTGTTGGAGCACTTCGACGCTTTCATTATATATCGCTCATAAGATCGAAAACACTGCATGTTGTAGTTAGAGCCAGAAGGGCAGCACTACATATTGTGCCTCAAGTGGACAATCCTATTGCGCGTAAATCCCAGGGGCTGGCGTTTCTTTTGAGGGAAAAAAGTGATGGGGCTACATATAGCGCTTGAATAATCACATCTATGTAATTAATTTTCACCCTAATATGGGGGTGTTTTGGGCGGGTTATTTCGCATATTCACGAATAGGATTCTCGGATCGCTAACTACTCGCTAGCGTGCAGCGCAACCTAGGTGGCAAGGCCGTTAGTTTGGTCAAGTCCCCTGAGCTGGACCATGATTTCCGTAGTGGCATGGATATTTGGGAGGGGATTAATGGGTGCTGTTGCAAAGTTGGGGCAGTAGGAAGACCGGCGTGGAATAATCAGGTCCATGGGCATCTTCTCCGGTCGGCAGTTCCCTCGTGAAATCATCCTGTGGGCGGTGCGGTGGTACTGCCGCTACGGCGTGAGCTACCGCGACCTCGAAGAGATGATGACCGAGCGGGGAGTGCCGGTCGATCACACCACGATCTACCGCTGGGTCCAGAAATACGCTCCCGAGCTGGATAAGAAGACCCGGTGGTATCGGCAAGTTCCTGACTGGCAGGCCAGGTCCTGGCGGGTGGATGAGACCTATATCCGGGTCGGGGGAAAGTGGTGCTACCTCTATCGGGCAATCACCGCAGGTGGCCAGACCCTGGACTTCTACCTCTCACCAAAACGCAACGTCGCCGCAGCGAAGCGTTTCCTGGCGAAGACGCTGCGGTCGAATAAATCGGCAGGCTATCCGCGGGTGATCAGCACCGACAAGGCCCCCTCACTCGCCAGGGCAATCTCTGAGCTGAAGGCGGAAGGCGTCTGTCCATCGACGGTCGAGCATCGTCGGGTGAAATACCTCAACAACGTCATTGAAGGCGATCATGGCCGGTTAAAGCGGATCCTGGGGCCGAAAGGAGCATTCAAAAACCAAACGTCTGCCTACCGGACGTTGAAAGGGATGGAAGCGATGCACTCATTGCGGAAGGGGCAGGGCACGATGTTTGCCTATGGTCACCCGAATCCGGATGCAGTGATTGTTAGCCGGGTATTCGAGACGGCCTGACAACACAGGCACATAGCGTTGATCACACAATAAAAACGGAGCTTTCTTGGCTCCCGCCCCAAGTTGCAACAGCACCGCCGGGGCAGATAAGGATCTGTCCACCATGCTCAACAACCCCCACGCATCGATACCGACGAGTGTCCGGCCCCCAGCTCAGCGCCCCTCTGGGCGGGAACGGGATCGAGGTCAGGTCCTATGACAGCTAAAAACAGTGATGGGCTTAATGACGCGACACGGTCCTACCTGGAGGCGGTTTCTCGCCGGATTCACCAGGAATATGAAGAGCAATTCCGCCAATTACAGCGCCGCAGCGAGGCCCAAGAAGAGCTGTGGAAACTAGTAGATCAGTTCGAAGAAATCTCTATTAAGGCAGCACAGCATATGAAAGTCTTCCAGGACGCAGGGATGGAGCTACCCGAGATCGCCAAACTGATGTGCGTACCCCGTGGGGTAGCCCGGATGTTTCTCGAGATCGCCGAGAACAGTAAAAACTAGCTGGCGTGGTGGCTACCGCCACCGTGCCCCAACTTTGCAACAGCACCGTCGATGGCTCCCCGCACCGCCTCATCGAGGCCGATGCCTTCGAATCCGCCCTGGAACAAGCTGGTCTGGACCCACTCCGCCTTCGCTCCACTGGCGGGGGTCTGGTCCTGCGGTTCGTAGTACACAAGTCGAGTATCACCGACCACAACCCGAGTAACTCTGGGCACGGTACGTAGCTGCTTCGCGAAGATAAGCTCCAACCAATGAACCCAGGTCATCCGCGGTGACGATGACCGGTGCAGGATCTGGTGCGGGCCCATTTCGCATCCTGATGGCTATGGCCGGTTCACCCGGCAGACAAGCTGGCCACGATGTACCGTCTCTGCCCACCAGGTGGTGCTGATGATCGATCAGGGTGGTCAGTTGGGTGAGGGTGGCATTGGGGAACACGGCTGCGGCGAACCCCTCTGCGTGTGTGTCGACCAGGCGCACCTGTGGCCAGCCACCCAATCAGAGAACATCCGCTGCGTCGTCGATCTGGGTAGGCCCCGGGGCAATGTCACCTTCACCGGCGGCCACCCGAGGGGGCCGGCGAGGAGATCGCCCTGTCCCGCCACGGGCGTATTGTCGCGGAGGTCGTTTCGGCCCAGGAGATGGCGCAACTGCGCAAGGAGCGGGAACTCCTGCGAGACGCGGCGCTGGTGATGGCTCGTTTTGCCACCGACTCCGGGGCGCGTACCGACCTGGATAAGGCGATGGAGGCTTTTGGCCTGGACCGCGCGGAACTCGAGGCAGAACTCGCTGCCGAAGACTCCTGCCTCTAATCTGACCTCGTGCCGCTTCCCGAACCCCGTGCCCGTGTACGCCTGACTGACGATGCGGTGGCAGATCTGCGTCGGCTGAAGAGAAAAGACCCCCAGATCGTCCGGGAGGTCTTCAAGAAGATGCTCCTGCTGGAACGTGCCACCGATGCCGGTGAGCCACTGCTCGGAGCGCTTGTCGGTTTCCGGAAACTCGTGGTCGGTGATTGTGATTACCGGATCGCGTGGGGGAAACGACCGATGATGCCCATCAGCCGGTCCTGGAGATCGCGGAGGTCTGGGCCGTGGGAGCCCGGGTCGACAGTAAAATCTACGACGAGATGAGCCACTGGGTGAAGCAACTACAACAGGCGGACCACCCGCACACCCGTGCCTTGGCCGAGGTCATCGAGGAGATAGGCCGGCTCTACGGTGGGATTCATGCCCACCTGCAGCCATCCCAGGTTCCTCCCTTACCACCGTGGCTTATCCAGGCCCTGGAAAATGATCTTCGTCTTTCACCTGAGGTCATCAATGAACTCAGCCAAGATGAAGCCCAGCAGCTCCTCATCCATCACTGGACACAACCCCAGGACTAGAGCGAAACACCCACAACCAGGTCCGGGTGTAGGGATTGGTCGATGCTGCCCAAAGGCAGCTGCACGAGCCATCCATTGATACAGATACGGGTGGCCCAGTTCCTGGGACCTGGGCCACCCGGCCTTCGGTAGAGGTGTGGGAAAGGAAACCACAGCTCGTCGGAGTCAGAGGCTGGTGAAATCGGAGTAGAAGCTGAAAAACACCGAGGCGGCCACGGCGACGTAGACCACGGCGATCAGGGTGCCCGCCCAGTGGGAGGAAAACCGCACCACGGAAGCGGACGCCGGGAAGAGACCATGGGCGAGGTTGCGTACCGTGAGCAGGATAAACAGCGGGATCATCATCGCCCACACCACCATGCAGTACAGGCACAGAATGTGGATGACGAACAGGGCCTGGTACCACAGCCAGATGATGAACAACAGGCCCACGCTCACCCCGGCCTGCAGACCCCCCCAGTACCAGTCGGCGAAGCGGGCCCCGGCCAGCATCGCCATCGCGGTGGTAATGACCACGGCGAAGGCAACGATGCCGATCAAAGGATTAGGGAAGCCGAACAGTTCGGATTGCCAGGTGCCCATCACCTTTCCGCAGGAGACCAGGGCGTTGATGTCACAGGTGGTGACGTGTTCGGCGTCCTCGTAGAGGGCCAGGCGCTCCAGCACCAGGATTCCGGAGGCCACCCATCCGATTATCCCGGTGACCAGCAGGATGAGGGCGAAAGGACGATGGTGGGCAAAGGCCGGCAGGGAGGTGTCGTTGTTCGGCTCGGTCACGAGAACCTCATTTTCATCGTCGGGGGTGGCTGGGTACGTCATGGATTCGGGTTAGTCGGCGGCAGCCGCGTCGACCTCGGCCCGGAACTGCTCAAGAGAGTCCGGGGTCAGGAGTTGGCCGTCGAGGAAGAAGGTCGGGGTGCCGCCCACACCCAGGGCCGTGCCGTCGGCCACATCGAGTCGGACCCGTTCCTCGGTGGCCGGATCGGCGACGGCGGCGTCATAGGCGGCCATGTCCAGACCCAGGTCTTCGGCGAAACCGCGGAAAACCGCACTCTTGTCTTCGGCGGACTCGCCCCACTCGGACTGGGTCTCGAACATCCGGTGGTACATCGCTTCGTATTGGCCCTGCTGGGCAGCGGCCTCCACCGCCACGGCGGCCGGCATGGAGTTGCGGTGACCCTGCAACGGGAAGTAACGGTTGACGAAGGTGACGGTGTCGGAATACTCCTCCCGCAGTTCCTCCACGAAGGGGTACGCCGCCCGGCAGGCCTCGCACTCGAAATCGAGAAACTCCACCAGCACGGCCTTCTCGTTCGGCGCCTGAGACAGCACCCGACTGTTGTCCCGGACTACCTGGCCGGCATCACTGACCACCGTTTCCGGGGCGGGAGCGGAGGTGGAGTCCGCCCGGCCGATGAGGAAGGCTACGATCCCGGTGATGACGACGATGGCCAGCAAGGCCCAGACAATGATCTGGGCTTTTCTCCAGTTCCCGGAGGGCCGGGTGGAGGTGGTGGGGTTGGTGGGAGTGCTCACGAGGGTTCCGTTCTCTGTGGTGCTGGTCAAAAATATCAGGGTGGTGTGCCCCAACAGTGCCCGGCCAGGCGCCGAGGAGGCTTTCTTGGCCCGGGGCAGGGCCGTCAGGTGCAGGTGCAGCCGTCCGGCGAGCAGCAGTCCGGATCGATGGTGACCACCAACTCGAGCAACTCGCTCAGGGCGTGACCCAGCCGGGGATCAGCCAGCGAATACCAGACGTTGCGCCCCTGGGGGGTGGCGGACACCAGCCCGCATCCGCGCAGGCAAGCCAACTGATTCGACATCACCTGCTTGGAGACACCCAACTGCCGGGCCAGCACGGACGGTCGGGCGGGCCCGTGACGCAGGGTCAATAAAATCTCGGTCCGGGTGTCATCGGAGAGGGCATTGCCCACCCGGGACAACGCCGAGGTGTGAGTGACGGTCACCGTGCTCATAGTCGTAGACAGTACACAATCCCCTGTACTAGTCCTCGATGCACTCGGCGGGGTACTACGAGATGACCGGGACCATGTTCGGAGCCCGGACCACAGACGCGGGCCTGAGAGCCAGGACCGGGTTTTCTCTCGGGTGGGGTGGGTTTAGAAGGTGATGCCGTGCTCGGCGAACCAGGGGGCCGGGTCCACGGCACCGCTACCGGTCGGGTAGAGCTCAAAATGTAGGTGGGAACCGGTGGAAAACCCTCGGTTACCCATGCCGGCGATCTTCTGGCCGGCGGTGACGCGCTCACCTACGCTCACGTCAAGGGTTTCCATGTGGCCGTAGACGGCAATGGAGCCGTCATCGTGCTGGATGCGGATCCACTGGCCGAAACCGGAGGCCGGGCCGGAGTCGATGACGGTACCGCCCATGGCGGCGAGGATCGGGGTACCCACGACGTTGGCGATGTCCAGGCCGGCGTGGAGGCTGCCCCAGCGCATGCCGAAACCGGAGGTGAAGGTGCCTTCGGTCGGTTTGACCACGGATGAGGCGTTGGCAAGGCGTTCTGCCTCGAGGCGTTCTGCCTCGAGGCGCTCTGCTTCGGCACGGGCGGCCTCGGCACGTTCGTCGGCGTACTCAACCGCCTTGTCCAGTTGCTCGTCGAGGTTGGCTACCGGCTTATACTCCGAGATCGTCAGGATCTGCGGTGCCACCTCCGTCGCGCCCGAGGGCAGTGCGGTGTCATCGGCGGTCAGCTCCACATCGACGGTGGCGACCTCCGGGGACACCGGGGCCTCGCCCTGCAGCGTGGCGGCGGTGGCCCCACCGATCCCGGCCGAGGAGACCGCGCCGGCGGCCACGGCCACCAGGGCCACGCGGCTCTTGGTCTGCGAGGTGGTGATCTTGCGGTGTTTTCCTCCGGCTGGTCGCTGAGCCTTCAGTCGCATGAATCTTCTTCCATCGTTGTCCGTTGGCCCGCTCCACTCGATCCCAACGCTGTACCCGTTGGAGACCCGATTGTGACCGTTCCGTTATTTACGGACGTAACACTAGCGTCTCCCTCCCCAAAAGGTCCAGCCGGAAGGGGGGCTTGGCGACTCTTCCACCTTCGTCACAGTCGACTCACCAGGGATTGTCAGGGGGCTGGGGGTGCCCACCGCGTGGCGGAGGGCTGTTCCCCCCCCATAGTGGACCCCCATAGAAATCGGGCAGGGCCGGGGTAGCCCTGGGCAACACTCCGGCCATCGCCGGCTTCCCGACTGCTCCCGACCACCGTCCACCGGTATCACCTGGTGGGCGGGGACAGGGAGGGGGTGCCGGTTCCCTGGGTGTCGTGGTGGGCCAGCGAGCCCTCGACGGTGTCGGGGGTGGCCTACCCCCCGGCAATCCTGGCGGTTTCGCCCCTACCCCGCACCTGGCGGATGAGCAGAAGAACGACGACGGCCAGTGGGACTATGCCTGCTGCCCAGGCCAGAACGGCGGTGCGTTGATTGGCGAGCAGGTCCAGCTCCCAGGGAAGGAGCAGCGAGCGGTAGAACTCCTCGCCCAAGATGGTGTCGAGTTGGAGGAGGTAGGGGCCGAAGAGCAGGTGGACGGGCAGGGAGGCGACCAGCCAGCCCAGGCGGACCGTGGCTGGGCGACGGCGCGGGATCAGGTCGGGACCGAGCATCCCCCAGAAGTAGAAGCAACCGGAGACCAGGAGCACGGTGTTCATGATCAGCTGCCCCGCGTACTTGGAGATCAGCAGCTCATAGAGCGGGATGAACAGGTACATGACGTAGAAGAACACCAGGAACTGCAGGGTGTTGACCACCGGATGGGTGATCACCCCCACCAACCGGCTGCGGGTGAAGGCGTGCACCCAGTCGTGGATATTCGGCCTACCTGGGGCCCCCGGGGCGAAGGCGGTCATCAGCAGGGTCAGCGGGGCACCCAGCACCAGGAAGATGGGGATGACCAGCGACAAGATGATGTGGCCGACCATGTGCACCGAGAAGACCGCGGGCATATTCAGCCCGATCCCGGAGCTCATCGTCACCAGCAGGGTCACACATCCGGCCAACCACCAGGCGGTGGGGGTACTCGACCAGGTGTGACCTGCTTGGCGGGTGCGCCACACAGCGGAGAGATAGCCGACGGCCAGCAGCAGGGCGAGGGCACCAAACAGCAGGTCAAAGCGCCACATGCCCCACACGTTGAGGATGGTGGGCTTCTCGGACAGCTCGTAGCCGAGCTTGGTGGCCATCTGCGAGAGGTTCGGGATGCGCGGTGGGGGCGGCGGGGTGCGCCCCATGGTGATGGCGATACCGGTGACCGCCGCCATGACAAGCACCTCGACGATGGCGACCTGGCGGAACAGGCGGCGATCAGCGGGGTTGGCCTGCACCTGCGGAATGACCCACGCCCGGTGGATCCACCCGAAGACACCGAGGATGATCACCCCGGCCGTCTTGGCGACGATGATCAGCCCGTAGCGGGTGGTCAGCAGGTCGGTCAGTTCGATGCGGATGGCGGCGTTGACCAGCCCGGAAATGGCCATGACGATGATGGAGCCTAGGGCGATCGTCGAGTAGCGGCGCAGTGCGATATCCAGGTCAGGTCCCAGGCGGCGGCCGTGGGCAAGCAGGGCCATGAGTCCGCCGACCCACAGGACTAAGAAGACCAGGTGCCACAGGTAGGAGTTGGTGCCGTGGTCGTGGTTACCGCCCGAGGAGGAGTGCCCTGTCAGGCCCAGGGGGATGATCATGAGGATTGACCCGAGGAGCAACAGTGGTTGGGTGATCCACGCCCGGCTCATCATGCCTGTAAGTCCGGTGACCAGGGCAATAAGGGCGACGATCAGCCACACCTGGGCCATGGCCACCTGCTCGACGGCCACCGTCAGGGTCTCCAGGCCCAGTGTCTGGGCCAGGGGGGTGCCGGAGACATCTGAGAGCACCAGCGGGATCATCAACAACGCGATCAGTCCGAAGCAGATGGCCGCGACCGCACCGGTACGCGAGGCCAGGTGCCCGTCCACACTCAACGAGGCCTGGTGCAGGCGGTCGTGATCACCGCCGGGCAACCGTGGGGAGATGAGGAAAGCAGCGAACAGGAAAGAACCGGCGGACAGGGCAGCGAGCATCCAACCGACCGCACGGAAAAACGGCAACCCGAAGGTGGTCGCGATGCCCGGGTTGGGGATCCCCAGGGCCGCGAGGGATTCGCCGAGGAAGCTGTAGGCCACCGTCCCGCCGATGGCACCGGCGACGGCGAAAAAGAGCAGGTACAACGGCCAGGTGGGGCGTACCCGCTCCTGAGGCCGGCTCCCGATGGTGGGGGTCGTCCCTGTGGTCGTATCCGTGGCAGTGGGGGTGATGTTGTCGTCTACCGGGTGGGTCATCTGTGTCCATTTCGCTGTCCATGCCGCCTCCGCTCTCATGGTGTGCTCGGAAGCGGGCGTGAGGTTCACCCTAATGGGGCCTGCGGGTGTTCTTGTAAATTGCCCAGGGACCGGTCTCTTCCTCCGGTTCGCACCCTGCAGGGGTGCACCAACCTGGGAAGAACAACACCCGGTGAAGGCGGCGTGGTCGGGAACTTTCCTCCCGCCCGTTCCGACCAGTGTCTTGGTACCTCCCGCAGGCAGGTGCCTTAGTCGCTCACATCCGGTTGAAGAACCGGCCCAGTCCAGGAGG
Source organism: Corynebacterium efficiens YS-314 (assembly GCF_000011305.1). NCBI lineage: Bacteria > Bacillati > Actinomycetota > Actinomycetes > Mycobacteriales > Corynebacteriaceae > Corynebacterium > Corynebacterium efficiens. Next base: position 28,917 of record NC_004320.1, read on the forward strand.
ACTTTCGTGATCATCTCCCCCATGCTCCCTCGTCGTGTGCTGGCTACTGTTGTGGCGGTCGGGGCCCTGACCGTCGTAGCCACCCCGGTTGCCCTCGCGCATGACTCCGTGATCGGCGGCACTCCCGCGGACGGTGAAGTGGTCGAGGAATTTCCGCGCAGCATCGAGCTGGAGTTCTCCGGGCTGCCCCAGGAGGGTTTCAGCACCGTGGCCATCACCGACCAGGACTCCGGTGATCTCCTGTTCAGTGGTGAGCCGACCATCGACGGCCGACTGGTGACCCTTGATCTACCTGCGGATGTCAGCGGCGGGCCAGGTGACTACACCGTCGGCTTCCAGATCCTCTCCTCCGACGGCCACGCCACCCGCAGCGCGACCACCTTCACCGTCGCCGGTGACGCCCAAACGACCGCCACCACCACGGGCGCCGACGCCGAGCCGGTGGAGGAGACCCCCGCTGCCGAGAACACCGCCGAGGAAGACACCTCCGGATGGAGCGATCTGATAGTCCCGACCCTCGTGGGACTGGCCGTCTTCGGGGCCATCGCCGGTGCCGGTGCCGGTGTCCTGGTCGTCCGACGTCGTGACGCGCGTTAAAGAGTGAAAGAGGCACCCGGTACATCCTCCCGTGCAGATGTGCCATGCCACGGGCCCCTCTTCCTGCCTCCGGATATGTCTCAGGACCCCCACCTGATGCTGGCCAGGTACCCGAGGACGACCCCGCCAGGGGATGCTTGCAGATTAGTCATTCACCACTGTATGGTCAGCGCATGCTGACCATTGCTTCCCGTCTCGATGTGATGAACCGCCTGGGTCGTGCCATGGCCGATCCCACGCGGTCCCGGATTCTGTTGTCCCTGCTCGATGCCCCGAACTATCCGGCGCAACTGGCCCGGGAACTAGGGTTGACGCGCTCAAACGTCTCCAATCACCTGACGTGCCTGCGGGACTGCGGGATCGTGGTCGCCGAGCCAGAGGGGCGGCGCACCCGCTATGACATTGCTGATGACCACCTGGCTCAGGCCTTGACCGCTCTGCTGGAGACCACCCTCGCCGTCGATGAGGACGCCGCCTGCCTGGACCCGCAGTGCCCGGTCGCCGGTTGCTGCGATACGGACGGAGGCCAGCAGTCATGACGTCTGCCTGTGGTTGTGAACCGTCCGCACCGATGACCGAAGAAGATGAGCACACCCCGTGGTGGCGTGACCGCGCCATCCTCCTCCCGGTGGCTTCCGGACTGACCCTGCTCCTCGGCCTGATCCTCGAGTGGTTTATCCCGGGGGCCGGACTGATGGCCACCACCTTGTTCTGGGTTTCCCTTCTGCTGGGTGCTTCCCAGTTCGTTCCCGGGGCACTCAAGGGGCTGTTCACCTCTCGCCGACTGGGCATCGGGTTACTGATGACCATCAGCGCCACCGGTGCGGTCCTGCTGGGATTCATTGAGGAGGCCGCCGCCCTGGCCTTCCTCTACTCCATCGCCGAGGCGCTGGAGGATAAGGCGATGGACAAGGCCCGTTCGGGCCTGCGCGCCCTGCTGACACTCATCCCCTCGACCGCCACGATCGTCGCTGCTCACGGGGGTGCCCGCACCGTACAGGTCGAAGACCTCGTCCCCGGGGACATTCTGCGCCTGGCCGCCGGGGAACGCCTGGCCACCGACGGGGTGGTCCGCTCAGGTCACAGCAGCCTGGATGTCTCGGCGATCACGGGTGAATCCATCCCCGTCGAAGTCGGGCCCGGCGATGCGGTGCTGGCCGGATCCATCAACACCTCCGGCGCCCTCGAGGTCAAGGCCACCGCCGCCGGCACGGACAACTCCCTGACCACCGTCGTCAAGCTGGTGGAGCAGGCCCAGAACGACAAGGGCCGACGGGCCCGGATCGCTGACCGTCTGGCCCGCCCCCTGGTGCCCGGGGTCCTCATCCTGGCCATCCTCGTGGCCGCCATCGGTTCCCTGCTCGGTGATCCCGGTGTGTGGATCGAGCGTGCCCTGGTCGTCTTGGTGGCCGCTTCCCCGTGCGCGTTGGCGATCTCGGTGCCGGTCACGGTGGTCTCGGCAATCGGGGCGGCCAGTAAATTCGGTGTGGTCATCAAATCCGGCGCCGCCTTTGAACGCCTCGGCGGCATCCGGCATCTGGCCCTGGACAAGACCGGCACCCTGACCCGCAACCGACCCACCGTCACGGAGGTGCTCACCACCGGGGGAGTCAACCGGGCCGAGGTCCTCGACTGGGCGGCGGCACTGGAGGCTCACTCCACCCATCCGCTGGCCGCGGCGATCACCGCCGCCGCACTCCACCCTCCGGTGGCCCAGCAGGTTTCGGAGGCCGCCGGCCAGGGCATTACCGGAGTCATCACCGGAACCCGGATTGCCGTGGGTAGCCCCCGCTGGCTTTCCCCTGGGCCTCTGGCCACCGAGGTGGAGTCCCTGGAAGAACAGGGCATGACCGTGGTCATCGTCCACCGCGACGGCCAGCCCGTCGGTGCGGTGGGGGTGCGCGATGAACTCCGCCCCGAGGCCCCCGAAGTCATCCAGTCGCTGGCGGCTGAGGGTTTCGGGATCACCATGCTCACCGGCGATAACACCCGCACCGCCACCGCCCTGGCCGTCGAGGCCGGCATCCAGGACGTCCGTGCGCAGCTGCGCCCGGAGGACAAGGCCCGGGCCGTGGCTGACCTGCATGAGCGGGGTCCGGTGGCGATGATCGGCGACGGCATCAACGACGCCCCCGCCCTGGCCTCGGCAGACATCGGCATCGCCATGGGTGCCAGGGGCTCGGACGCCGCCATCGAGTCCGCGGACGTGGCGTTTACCGGCGATGACCTGCGCCTGATCCCCCGGGCCCTGCACCATGCCCGCCGGGGACGGGCGATCATCAACCAGAACATCATCCTGTCCCTGGCGATCATCATCGTCCTGTTGCCGCTGGCGATCACCGGTGTGCTGGGGCTGGCTGCCGTCGTGCTGGTCCACGAGGTGGCCGAGGTTATCGTCATCGCCAACGGCCTGCGAGCCGCGCGGACCAGGCATCCCGACCTGAACCCCGTAAAAACGGCCACGATCACCGCCGACGAGGATGCGCACGGAAAGACCCGGGTCTACTAGTGCTTTCACTCATCAGCAACCTGCGACAGGATGCACTGTCTCACCGGACGGAACAGTAGAATCTATGGCTGTGAGCAGCACACGTGAGCGCAGGTACGAGCGGGCCGCGCAGAAGAAGGGCTGGAGGACATTCCTCCGGCCGGGCTGGGTGTTCGGTGTCCTCGCCATCATCGCTTTCTCCTATTTCTCCTTTACCTTTCTGGCCCCGTGGCAGCTGAGCAGGGACGGTGCCATCGTCGAGCGCAACGATCAGATCGAGGCCGCCTTCGAGGTCGAGCCCGTCCCCGCCGAGGAGGTCTTCGACGCCCAGGGCAGCATTGAGCCTGAGGAGGAATGGGCGCGGGTCATCCTTGAGGGCCACTACCTGCCCGAGGATGAGGTCTTGATGCGCAACCGTCCGGTCGACTCCTCCCCTGCCTTCCACGCCCTGACTCCCTTCCAGCTGAACTCCGGTGAGGTGATCCTGGTCAACCGTGGTTTTCAACCGCCGTTCGAGGGCGGTGTCCCCCCGATGGACACCCCGCCGACCGGTGAGCAGTCCATTCTCGGCCACGCCCGATTTGCCGAGCAGACACCGATGTCCCCGCCGATCGAGGACCAGGGCTACCGCCAGGTCTACGGCATCAACACCGAGCAGATCGCCGAGGTGACCGGCACCAATCTCGCACAGGACTATGTGCAGCTGGCCGAGGGACAGGCCGGGGAGATCAACGCCATCCCGGTGCCCATGCTCGACCGGGGATCGCACCTGTCCTATGCCTTCCAGTGGATCGCCTTCGGCATCATGGCCCCGCTCGGCCTGGGCTACTTCATCTGGGCGGAACTGAAGGAACGCCGCCGCGTGCGCCGCGAGGAGGCCGAGCTTTCCGTCGACGCCACATCCTCGCAGCAAACCGGGGCCCCACAGGACGGTGACACGGATTCCGGCACGATGGGCACCCTCCGCACCACTCATCCGGATAACGACACCCCTGGCCCCGCCCCTACCGGAACCACCACGTCCGCATCCTCCGGTGCCCGTTCACGCATGTTGCACGACCGCTACGGTGACAGTCGACCGGATCACTCCCGGAAGTTCGCCACCCGCCGGCGCGAGCGGTTCTAACCGTGGCCTTCCCCGCAGCACCGTTCAACCCGCCTCACACTTGCGTGGGCCGTACCAGACCGGATGCCATCAAGCATTTTTAATAAGCTTTCAATAAGGGGTTTTCCCGGCTAGGCTACAGGCATGAGCACGCCCGACCACGGCCATGACCCCGGCCAGCCCCATGCCCCGAACGGATCCCCCACAACCCTGACACCGACAGCGCCGACCACCCCTACCGGCGATCATGCCCACGGCTCCGCACGCTGGGAGTTGGGGTTCTCGATCGCCGCCGGCGTCACTTACGCCGGTGGGATGATTGCGCAGTTCGCCTTGGGGCTGCCGATGGTCGGATGGCCGTTGGCGTTCTTTCTCGCCACCTACTTCTTCGGCGGGTTCTTCACCATCCGCACCGCGATCTCCTCCACGCTGCGGGGGAAGTTCGAGGTTGACTTCCTCATGCTTGTCGCCGCGGTCGGCGCTGCCCTCATCGGCCGGTGGGCGGAGGGAGCGGTGCTGCTGTTCTTGTTCAGCCTCGGCCACGCCCTCGAGGAGTACGCCCTCAGCCGCGCCAGCAAGTCCATTGAGGCCCTCGCCGAACTCGCCCCCCGCCACGCCCTGGTGCGCCGCGGTGATACCGAACCCGTGGAAGTGCCCGTGGAGGAACTCGTGGTCGGAGACATCGTGGTCATCCGCCCGAATTCCCACATCCCCTCGGACGGGTTCGTGATCTCCGGGATGTCCGCCGTTGATCAATCAGCGGTCACGGGCGAGTCGATCCCCGTGGAGAAGGAACCGGTGGCCGACCCACAGCGGACGATGCACACGATTGACACCCTCCCCGCCGCCAATCGAGTGTTCGCCGGCACCGTGAACGGGTCCGGCGTGCTCGAGATCGAGGTCACCGCGACCGCCGCCGACTCAACGCTGAGCAAAGTCGTCGAGCTCGTTCGCACCGCCGACCAGGCCGCGTCCCCGACCCAGCAGTTCATCGACCGGTTCCAGCGCTGGTACGTGCCCGCCGTGATCCTCGGGGTCATCGCCACCTTGTTGGTGTCGATGTTCGTGTTCGCGCAACCGTTCTCCGACGCTTTCTACCTCGCCATGACCGTGCTCGTCGCCGCGAGTCCATGTGCTCTCGCGATCGCCACCCCAGCCGCGGTCCTGGCGGGTGTGGCTCGCGCTGCCCGGGCCGGCGTGCTCGTCAAGGGCGGTGCCCCGCTCGAGACACTGGGCCGAGTAAAGGCGATAGCGTTCGACAAGACCGGCACCCTCACGTGGGGCGCGCCCCGAGTGACCTCACTGGCCCCCGCCAACGATACGTCCGAAGCGGAACTGATCCCCACACTTGTGGCTGTCGAATCGCTCAGCGATCACCCCCTCGCTGCCGCGATCGTCCGCGACCTTGCCCCCCGCGTACCGGAGACCGAGCGGTTGGTGGCCACCGATCTCTCTGCCCTCACTGGACGCGGCATCACTGCGACGATCGACGGAGAACGGGTGGAAGTGGGCAACCTCCGCATGTTCGACGAGCAGCAGCTTAAGCTGCCTCCTTCGCTGGCCGAGGCCTACACGAAGGCCCGCGACTCGGGGCAGACGTTGATGGTGGTCCGTCGTGGTGACCGCTTCCTTGGGGTCGTCGGAGTGATGGATGCCTCCCGCAACGAATCTGCCCAGGTGCTCAGCATGCTCCGGGACACAGGGGTGGGCCATCTGGTCATGATCTCCGGCGACAACCAGCGGGTGGCCGACGCGGTCGGCCGGGAAGTCGGCGTCGACACGGCGATCGGAGAGCTGCTCCCCGAGGATAAGGTCACCCACATCACGGGCCTGGCCAAGACATACCATCCGATCGCGATGGTCGGCGACGGTGTCAACGATGCCCCCGCCATGGCCCGCGCCGACGTCGGCATTGCGATGGGTGCCGCTGGGTCGACGGTCGCGCTGGAGACCTGTGACATCGCGTTGATGAGTGACGACCTCGGACGCGTCCCGTTCGCTGTCCGGCTGAGCCGGGCGACTGGCCAGATCATCCGGCAAAACCTCATCGCCAGTCTCGCAGTCGTCGTTGTCCTCATCATCGCGACCTTCCTCGGGTTGAATATCGGCGCCGTCGTGCTTATCCACGAGGGATCCACTCTCATCGTCGTCGCAAACGCGCTGCGCCTGCTCAACTTCCAGAAGGGCAAGGAACACGCTGGCATCGACCACGAAGATAAGCCCACGCACTGACGCTTCCCCCTGCCAGGGTGCTGTTGCAAAGTTCGGGCGACAGGAAGACCTGCGTGAAATAATCACAGCCATGGGCATCTTCTCCGGTCGTCATTTCCCCCGTGAAATCATCCTGTGGGCGGTCCGGTGGTACTGCCGCTACGGGCTCAGCTACCGCGATCTGGAAGAAATGATGACCGAACGCGGCGTACCGGTCGATCACAGCACCATCTACCGCTGGGTCCAGAAATATGCTCCTGAGCTGGACAAGCAGACCCGGTGGTACCGACAAGTCCCGGATTGGCAGGCCCGGTCCTGGCGGGTGGACGAGACCTATATCCGGGTCGGGGGAAAGTGGTGCTACCTCTATCGGGCCATCACCGCGGGCGGGCATACCCTGGATTTTTACCTGTCCCCAAAGCGTAACGTCGCCGCAGCGAAGCGTTTCCTGGCCAAGACCCTGAGGTCGAACACGATAACCGGGTCCCCGCGGGTGATCAACACCGATAAAGCACCCTCCCTGGCCAGGGCAATCGCCGAGTTGAAGTCAGAGGGAATCTACCCGCAGACCGTGGAACACCGGCAGGTGAAATACCTCAATAACGTCATTGAAGGAGATCATGGGCGGCTGAAACGGATCCTCGGACCGAAGGGGGCGTTCAAAAACCGGACCTCGGCGTACCGGACGTTGAAAGGGATGGAAGCGATGCACTCATTACGGAAAGGGCAGGGCGCGATGTTTGCCTACGGGCAACCGAACCCGGATGCGGTGATCGTCAGCCGGGTGTTCGAGGCTGCCTGAGAACGCCGACCCGCAGCGAGCATCAGAGGATGAAGACTGGGTCGTCACGGCTCTCCGCCTGAAGTTTGCAACAGCACCCTCAGACTCGAAGTAATGGGTGAGTTACCGACCTGGTAATTGGAGAGGTTGAAGGCAGATGGAGATTATTGGGGTAGCAGGGATAATTCCTATAACTCAGGAGCAGATAGCGCCCTATATAAGGTGGCTCTACTAACGCCAAGGTCTTTAGCAAGAGTGGTTTTGGATTCCCCTGCCTCCACTCGAGCTTGGGCTTGTTCTACTTGAGCGGGGGTTAAGACGCGTTTACGCCCCTTGTACTTACCGGCCTTTTTCGCCAGCGCGATCCCTTCTGCCTGGCGCTCGCGGATAATGGCGCGTTCGAACTCCGCGAATGAGCCCAGGATCCCGAGCATGAGGGTGGCTCGGGGGTCGGTGGAGTCTTTCGAGAACACGAGGTTCTCCTTGATGAAATGCACGCTCGCTCCTTTCGCGGTGATCTGATCGATAATCGAGCGTAAATCCACCAGGGATCTGGCTAACCGGTCGATGGAGGCAACATAGAGTTCGTCATGATCACGCAGGTAATCAATGCAGCGTTCTAATCCTGGCCGACCAGCTCTAGATTTAGCGGAGACTTCATCGACGAATTCTTTGTCGACTGCCCCGATCATGTCGCGTTGACGGGCAAGATTTTGATCCGTGCTGGAAACCCTAATATAGGAAAACCGCTGCCCACGAGGGGACGCCACTGGTGGGAGCAGAGGTGTGGAACTCTCCGCCACCGCTGCTGATTGCATCGCAAGGTGCTTATCGGTTGACCCTCCAGGCTGTGGCTTAACGCTCGTGGCCGTTTCTTCTTCCACCTCAGGGGCGTTATTTCCCTGGTCGGTGGTGTCTTTTTCCACCCAGGAAGGGATCATCCAGCCAGCACTGGCTCCGCCGTCGAACAGGATGGAGGAGGTGAGGATATCTTGTATGGGGGTCCAGGTTTTCTCGCCGAGGTAGACCTTGGCTTTGGTGATGTGTTTATAGACGCGGTGGATACGCAGCCGGGCACCTGGTTCGCCAAAGCTACCCATGTAGGTGGCGTGCTGAGGATTCCGGGAGTGTTGGGCGAAACGCTGGCCGTCATCAAATAAGACAGTGTCGGTGGGGACCTGCTGATCGGTGGCCTCCCAGGAGCGACCGTAATCGGTCGAGCGTTTAATCCGGGTGTTGTTTTTACCCCGGTGGATGATCTGGACTTTATCTATGGGGCGACCGCATTCGTCGAGCAGTGTTCCGATCCTCACCATGACCCACCTTATGTCTCAATAGAATTAAAGATCCTATTGCGAAGTGTATCATAATGCGGGTTTTGGACTTAATGAGACAGGGAATATCGCTACCCGCACTATGTCTCATTAGGGTATACCCTAATGAGACATAATGGGTGCTGTTGCAAAGTCGGGCGGAGAGCCGTGAAGACTCCGTCTTTCATCTTCTGGTGGTCCTTGAAAGCCGACGTCCTCAGGCATTCTCGAATACCCGGCAAACGATCACCGCATCCGGGTTCGGTTGCCCGTGAGGTCAAACATCGTGCCCTGGCCTTTCCGCAAATCGAGTGCATCGCCTCCATCCCCTTCAACGTCCTGTTCTTGAACGCCCCCTTCGGCCCCAGGATCTGTTTCAGCCGGCCATGATCTCCTTCAATGACATTGTTGAGGTATTTCACCCGACGATGCTCGACCGTCGATGGACAGATGCCTTCCGCCTTCAACTGAAGAGATTGCCTTGGCGAGTGAGGGAGCCTTATCTGTATTAATCACCCGCGGGGACCCGGCCGACGCGTTGGATCTTAGGGTCTTGGCCAGGAAACACTTCGCTGCGGCGACGTTGCGCTTCGGGGAGAGATAGAAGTCTAGGGTGTGCCCACCGGCGGTGACCGCCCGATAGAGGTAGCACCACTTCCCGCCGACCCGGATATAGGTCTTATCCACCCGCCAGGACCTGGCCTGCCAGTCGGGTACCTGCCGTGACCTTCGGGTTTGCTTATCCAGCTCGGGAGCGTATTTCTGGACCCAGCGGTGAGAATAGTGGTGTGATCGACTGGCACGCCGCGTTCGGTCATCATTTCTTCCAGGTCGCGGTAGCTCACGCCGTAGCGGCAGTACCACCGCACCGCCCACAGAATGACCTCGCGAGGGAAATGACGACCCGAGAAGATGCCCATGGCCCTGTTTATTCCACGCAGCTCTTCCTACTGCCCCAACTTTGCAACAGTACCCTTTAGTGAACGTGGTGGTCGCCGTCCCCGGGCTGGTTGGGGAAGCTTGAACGGCCTATCGCCGGGAGACTCGGCCAGTCCGAGGATTACGGTTTTATCCGAGCGATCCTTAATCATCCATGAGTTATATATCACATTCCGATTCTAATTATATAATTTTTTCCTATGCGACACTGGTCTCGTTCCTAGTTCTTTATCGAAAGCAGGTTAGATCACCATGAAAGTTAAACGGCGCCTTTTACTGGCAGTTGCTGCTGTCGCGTTATTCACTTCTTCTCCTGGAGTTGCTACAGCAACTCCAGGAGAAAAAGCTTCGCAGGGTCCACCCTTAGCGTCTCAGGAAATAGCTGAGTTGGCGGAAGCAAATGCCGCAGCTGGCGTGTATGGCGAATCGTCAGAACTTGAAGTGAGTGAAGTTGTGCTGACTCGAGACGAAAATGGAACCCCCACCTCTGGCATGGTCTCATACCCACTAGAATACAAAGGGAACTCTGCCCTGATCCAACCCTTGACAAACGCACCAGGGGTTGGAGGGGGAACGTGGAATTATGGATCTAGGATTGATATAAGGCTCGGAAAAGTCTGCTACTCCGAATATCATCATCCAACTCTTATGCACTCAGCCTCGGTCGAGATGGACGGAATGACAAACAGCGTCACCGAGGGGCCGAACAGGACCGCAAAAGCCAGCGTCAGACTTCCATTTAGTGAGCTAGAAGAAGGTAAGTATTGCAACGCGTTTTGGTCAACGTCCGATTGGTGACAGCCGTTTTGGTAAGAATAGATGCTTTTTGATGAGAGTGTAAAAGATGATGCGCAGTGAACAAGAGTATAAAGTAGACATCAGCGGAGCCGGAACCCAAAAGGTAGCGAAGAAGAAAGTCCTACGACAGGCAGTTTGGACGTTCATCACAATTGCTACTTCGCTAACTTCGCTGGGAATGACTGCTGGAACGACCGCGCTTCTTCACTCCTTCTTCGAGCGTTCCTTTGCTAGGGATGGTGTGGGAGTGCCTTACGAGGTTTGCATCGCAGCTATCGGGATAGCATTTTCCTTATTCATTCTTTACTGTGGATTTCTTCTTGTAGCCCATTGGAATAAGCAGAAGTTTGCGCGTGCTGTTCAGGCATTTATCGCGGTATGCGTTTTCGTGTCTCTAAGTTCAACAGCATGGTTCTTTTCTGAAACCGGACAATTTAACATCGTCAGCGTTATTTGCTTATCCTTTGTATTTCTTGGAGGGGCGCTTGGAGTGGCAGTGGCAGAACGTATCCGTCTCGAAGTGTAGAAGGATGCTGTTATACAAGGATCTGAAGGCCTATTCATAGGCCGTTATGGAACATCATTCCGATGATTGCTCAAATGACGTTTGTGAAGCTCTTGACCGGGTGCCGGTACTTAGCACTACAGCTTTAAACGTATGCCCAATGAACCGTCAGGTTCATCGGGCATACCCGTATTTCCTAGCCCCTCCGGCCTGCAGGATGGGGTAAGGTGCTCGGATTTCTTCTAATAGGTGTAGGCCTCGTACTGCAGATGGTGATGCTTATACTGAATTTTAGTAAAAGTTATAAACAGGATGAGAAACGCGCTGATTAGCGGGTGACGGATGCTGCAATCATCGACGCTGACGAGCACGCTTACAGTGTGGTCCAGGAGATCGGTGCTGATGGGGCAAAGGTGAGGTGCCGCCGAATCAGGGCCCGACCCCCGGGAAGTGGACACGGAGGTAGGAAAGGTGCTAAAGCAGCTATTCAACCCGTTGGGAAACAACCCCCAGGTTAAACAACAAACACACTGCAGGTTCTCTCATATAAAACCCTGACTAACCTAAATTTTTCCGCTTGCTTATTTCTTAGCCTTTTTAGGTGGCCATAAAATTAAAAGCACTACAACAACCATGAGGGCCCAGATCACATACCGTGGAGCCTCCCAGTGAAAGGCCGCTAAGAGTCCGAGAACACCGAAGGTTGCCAGAAGCTTTTGCGCAAGAATCATTTATTCAACCCCAAACTAATGCCATCGAACATTTCTCATGGCCCATTCCCTAGTGGATCTGTAGGTATGCCCTATTAAGACACTGATGTGGAATGTGTTTTCCCTGTTTTGTAGGGTTGCTGAATGATGTTTGAAGTGCTTGTCGCCCAGGCCCTAGACATGCTGAGAAGTATTTATCTTTGTCGGACCTAAGGATAGAAGACGAAATCTGCCGCGGGTAAAAAAAGAGGGCTTTTCCAAGGCCTCCATCATCAGCAAGATCCACATTAACTTCTATTGATTGTCGGTAGTGGACTGGCAATTTCTGAGTACTTGCACTCCAGAACTCGGTCATTACCTAACAAGGCATTATTAGTCCTCATCTTCCGAAAACTCCTTAAGCTCATCCTCAGAGAAAAAGGATCCAAGTATTTTGTCGACCCTTTGCACTTCGTCAATAACCTCACGACTGGCCCTGCCGGTGTTGATCAGTCCCCAGAGCCACAATAATTTATCCAAATGATCCGCTTGTAAATTTGTTATTGCCGGTAGCCGACGGGTTACCTTTCCTAGGTTCTCATCATTAATTGGCTCATTGAGATGAGCGACATACGTCTTTACTGATTCATTGAATCCGCTAAAGACGCCCTTGAGTCGCTGCAATTTTTCAGGGTTTTCCAGCAGGTTTTTCTCTACCTTGCGCAGAATTTCATTATCCCTGTCGCTCATGTCGTCTTCTGGCGTACGGTCTCTTGACCAACTTCCATTATCCCCCCGAACTTTTGCGCCAAACTCAACAATTACAGGGGCTTTAGTTTCTGGGTCTTTCACCGCATGAAGATTTGGGCCAAAGTGATTTTTTGACCATTGATCACTGGTGAAGAGCTTCGCTAAAATCCGGAGCCCTGATGCTTCCGAAGGTGCTCGGCCGCCACGCTCAATTGCCCTTATGGTCCCCTCGGCTAAATCCACCCGGGAGGCTAGTTCGGCCACGGAAAGCCCTCGATCTTGGCGGGTGATCTGAACCGTCCGGCCAAACCACTTCTTACCATGCTCATTATCATTGGCTACGAGCCAAGTTTCTTTTGGCTCAGCCTCCAGCCATTTTCCGTTGCTCATAGCCCTTACCCTACATGGATGGACGGGGCTGTTACAAGTTATCGTTTGACTTGTTGCGTTTGTTGTAATCATGTGGCAAAGTGGGGCATGGCGGAAGTGATTTTCCACTACGCCCCACATAACCAGCCCTGGAGGGATAGCAATGGAACTATTAAACAACTTTGCCGACGAAACTAAGCGGAGGAAGATGCTTAAAGATCTCAATCTGGTGATCGAGAGCTTCGGGAACATAGCATCTGTAATTCTCCCGCTAATTAAGGGAAATGGTCCCATCCAGGGAAGGTAATAGGGCGCCAAGGGCCTGTGCGCAGCAGCATGGCAATCATGCGAAAATGCAGGAGTGGGGACTGTGTAAATGCCTTCAGACATCTCCCTTCCAGCACCCTTTTGAACCGCGTCCAGCATTTTTAGTTGCCCCTGCATTGACACGCGCCTTCTTGAGAGGGGCCACCCCCCACTGTCGTGTCAGGGGTTCGGAAGTGGGTGGCCCATCTGAAAAAACTGTCACTTTAATGAATTTTGATAACGTTTACATGACTTAGGTATTATTACGGGTTAAGTGACACGTCAGTTTTTTGCGACCTCGGGTAACGATTTCTGTATCAATTGTCACGTAAACGATCGTTTTCGTTACGTATTATTTCGCCCTTCAATCGACGTTTTTTAGATGCCTAGGGGACTTCACGTCCTGAGAAGGAGCTAATCCGCTGCCAGTTTCGCGTACACCGCCAAATCTTGAAGCTTCCCATGGAGATTCTCACCGTGGCGCATGATGCCTTCGAATCGACAGCCGGCCACTTCAGCTACATGCCGGGACGCAGAATTATCGACTGCGGCCCTCACCTCGACACGGTTGATGCCATTAGCGAAGCAGTGTTTCATGAGGAGTTCTAGAGCGCGGGCTTGTAGTCCGCGACCGCGCGCCCAAGGGGCGGTGTTGTATCCGATAGAAACGGAAGGGATAGACGCATCTACGAGACGGGCTTCAATATTGCCGCAGTAGCGCTCCCCAAACTCGTCGCACTGAAGAGCAAACACAATATGACTGGTTTGTCTGGTTGCGAAATCGAGAGCCATCTCACGAGTGTATTCGTAAGGTACCTGCGTATATTTCTTCATGCGATCATCAATGGCGCACAGATAAATATCATCGGCATCACTTGCTTTCAACCCACGCAGAGTAAGTGACCCGTCGGAAAGCTCAGCGAATGGGATGGGCCAAGTGAAATCATTGGTCATCTATCCCATTCTAGTGGAATGTCCGTGCATCCCATGCCACCATTCGAATAGTGCTCAAAGTCGCCCCACGAAGCTGCGGGTCACAGACATACGGTGAGAAGAACCCGGTGCATCTGCCAACGGGACATCCACAGCTCCTCGACGGCCACATCAACAGCACCCACTCCGACCTTGCCATGCTCAGCCAACCAGACAATCATCCGTGCCTGCATATAGGCCTGTGACCAGTCAGAAGCGATCACGTGCTCACGTTTGCCTTCCAGGATCAGGTCCTTGGTGGCCTTGGATGGGATGGTCGCTGTCATGGTTGTGATCTCCTTATATGGTTAACACCACTTCACAACCAGACTGGCAGAGAGAGGGGGGTATACTGATTGTTCACCCACGCTCACACACCGCCGGTGACTGTCCCTGCCTGACCACCTGAACCGAAGTCCTTCAGCCCGAACCGACCTACAAGTTCGTGTAGCAACCAGACGACGACGTGATCTGGGTATCGCTCCTGCCCGAAAATTTTGGTGGTGCCCGCAGCAAAAAACAACCGATCACCCACGGACTATTGGCGGGTCGAGGCTAAGTGTTGCATTTTCCCAACAGTCCGCCGAAGCCTTCGGTGGACTATGTGAGAGCTACCTTCCCTACCCAACACAAAACTCCCACTATCCCTAGGAGGAAGAATACTGTGTTCATTACTCCATTGGCATAGCAGAGTTTCAAGCAAAACTTGCCCTTCTCGATCGGGTAGAAGATTTGGATAGGCTGTTTGTTCAGTAGATCAAGGAGAACATGGGAGATAAACCCTGCGGCAAAGGCTGCCGTCAGTGGTGGGCACAGCAACCAGACTCCTGCGCTCAACGAGACAAGTCCGAGCAAAGAATGTGTGAATGTCCGATGCGATGTAAACCTACCGAATATAACCAGCGCAATCAGAATGGCAGAGCCTGCGATCAATCGCTGAATACTGCTTTGCAAGACAGAGCTAATAATTGGTCCGTGGGTGATCACATCCACAATGAGAAAAACCACGGTCGGACCTGACCCCCGGATGGTAGACACCCTGATGCCAGCATGATGCTGGGAAAGGTAATCTGCCACCATGCCAAGCAAGACCTACACAGAGGAGTTCAAGCGCGACGCCGTCACGCTGTACGAGAACTCCCCAGGCGTCTCAATCCACACCATCGGGTCAAGTCCACCCGAGTGGTGTATCTGCCTTTCGATAAAACAAGCAGCGTAACGATCTTAGGGACCATCACGAGCTAAATACTGACCCTGGCTCATGCCACATCCTTCCGGATGATCTCAGAAGTAATATCGTCCGAATCGATGATGTTCGCCGTCATCATCGCCCTGGTCTGCTCCAGGCTCGTCAGTGACATGTACCGCTTCTGCTGAATCCAATCATCATGCTGCTCCGCTAAGACTGCCCCGACCAGGCGCACGACAGCGTCACGGTTCGGGAAGATTCCGACGACATCAGTGCGTCGGCGGATCTCGCGATTGAGCCTTTCGGTCGGGTTGTTCGACCAGACCTTGGTCCACACAGATTTTGGGCACTGGGTAAACGCCAGCAGCTCATCAAGAGCTTCTTCCAGGTAATCGGCCACATCCGGGAACTTCTCCTGGCAGAAATCCACCACATCCCGGGCCTGGGCCCACACCGATTCAGCATCCGGTTGCTGGAAGATCGTGTGGAACATCGCCGACAAGGTTGGCCACTGTGTCTTAGACACCATTCCAGAGAGGTTCTTGGAGAAATGCGTGCGACACCGCTGCCAGGAGGCATTCGGCAACACCTCACCAATCGCGTGCTGGATCCCCAGGTGAGCATCGCTGGTGACCAGGTAGACCTCCTTAAGACCTCGTGCTTTGAGGTCGCGGAAGAACCCGGTCCATGATGCGACGGACTCACTGGTGGCGACCTGCATGCCCAATAGTTCCCGATACCCTTCGGCGTTGACACCAGTTGCCAGCAGCACCGAGGTTTTCACCACCCGGCCACCTTCCCTTACCTTCATGGTGAGGGCGTCGCAAGAAACATACAGGTAGGGGCCGGTATCAAGTGGTCTAGTGCGGAACTCTTCAACCATGACATCAAGATCCTTAGCCATCTCTGACACCTGGGACTTCGACAAGTTGTTGATGCCCAGGCTGGCGACCAGGTCGTTCATCCTGCGGGTAGACACGCCCTTCAGATAACACGTGGCGATCACGGTGGTCAGGGCCCGTTCGGCCCGGGTGCGACGTTCCAGCAACCAGTCGGGGAAGAACGAGCCAGTACGGAGTTTCGGGACGGCGACGTCCACGGTGCCGACGCGGGTGTCGAAGTCGCGGTGGCGGTACCCGTTGCGGGTATTAACTCGGTCCTGGGAAACGGTGGCGTAATCAGCGCCGCAAACCTGATCAGCCTGGGTGGAGAGGATCTGGTTGATGAACCCTTGGAGCATCTCTCGCATCAAATCGGGGGATGCTTGAGCGAGCAATTCGTCGAGATAGGTAGTCGGGTCGATAGAATAAGGCGAGGCGGCCATTGTGGGTGTCCCTTTCGAGGAGATGTAGGAGTTGATTCGAAAGGTACCTGCGGTGGTCGCCCCTTATCGTCTTTGGGGTCGCCTACCGGCAGTTACAGATACACCACGCTATCGGACACGACCCACCATCGCCACCGATCTCGGGATCAACCGGGCCACCCTGGCGAACTGGGTGAAAAAGTATGGAACTAAAACCCGTGCCACCAGCCCTGCGACTGCGAAATCCCCCTCTGCTTCAGTGACCGAAGCTTCAGCAGATCCGGCAACTACAACGCGAAAACGCCCGGCTGAGGGAAGAGCGCGATATCCTGCGCAAGGCCGCTAAATATTTCGCGGAAGAGACGAGACTTTAGATCCGCTTCTGGTTCGTTGACGACGCCTCCACAACCTGACTGCGGTTAAGCGGTTATGCCAGGTCCTTAAACTCAACAGGTCCTCGTATTACAAATGGAAAAGAACTGCTCCTCTGAGGAAGAAACGCCTGTTCAAGGACTCACTTCTTGGCGCCAGAGTCAAGACCGTGTTCATCACTGAACGCGGCTGCTACGGGGCAAAACGCATCACCGCCGAACTCAAAGACCAGCCGGGTCATGAGCCCGTGAATCATAAGCGGGTCGCCCGGATAATGCGCTCGTTGAAGCTGTTTGGCTATACAAAGAAACGCAAGGTCACCACCACCGTGTCCGATCAAAAGAAACCAGTGTTTCCTGACTTGGTGGGCCGGAAGTTCACCGCCGACAAGCCTAACCAGGTTTACGTTGGGGACATTACCTACCTGCCGATTGCAGATGGGTCGAATATGTACCTGGCCACGGTCATTGATTGCTATTCACGCAGATTGGTGGGGTTTTCCATCGCAGACCATATGCGTACCTCCCTGGTCCAGGAGGCGCTAAAAATGGCTAAGGGCCAGCGAGGGAGCCTTGCGGGTGGGATTTTTCACTCGGACCACGGAAGTGTGTATACCTCGAACGCGTTCCAGGAGACGTGTAAGAACCTGGGGATCAGACAGTCGATGGGATCAATTGGAACCAGTGCGGATAATGCTTTGGCGGAGTCGTTCAACGCGGCGATGAAGCGGGAAATTCTTCAGGATTCCAAGACCTTTGAGAATCAATTGCGCTGTCGCCGGGATGTATTCCGCTGGTGCACCAGGTATAACACCACTCGCCGGGATTCCTGGTGTACATATCTGGCGCCAGCGGTGTTTGAGGAACGCGGTCCTGCTATCCTGAAATCTGCTTCTTGATTAAATCCTCCGTGTCTACCAAACGGGGGGCGGGCCCCATCTCGATCCAGACCATCGCCAACAACCTTGGAATCAACTGCAATATCCTCCAGGCGGCGCTCAAAAATACGGCTAGGGCCCGTACCGACCTCACCGCTGAGATTCCCTTACTAAACTACTTCGGTGGATCGAGGGGTATGGTCCTGGGCGGTACCCTGACTGGCCAGGTGTCTTAATCCGCCATGCGGGGGCGGAAGAAACCGTAGGTGATCAAATGGAAGATGTCAGCATGGTCGGCCGGACGATTTCGTCATTATGGCCAGCCACTAGATGAGTAAGTCCTATTAGGACTCTCGCGCGCAGGTCTGTTCAACGAGGGCGGAGAGTGCTTGAGTTTTTGGTGTGAACAACAAACTAAACACTCTCCTGACCACACTCTACGTCACCCTGGTCGACCGTGTCCTGCCCGATCTGGACTACGACCGGACTCACCGCCCAGGGCGCCGACCAGCCCTCGATGACGCCGAACTGCTGTGCCTGGCCGTCGCCCAACACCTGCTGCACGGATCCTCCTCAGAATCCCGATGGGTGCGCTACGCCCGGGCACACCTGACCGGAATGTTCCCGGCGATGCCCCAACAATCGGGCTACAACAAGCGCATCCGGGCCGCCGGCCCGTTGATCAGCGCGGTGATCACCGCCCTGGCCAAAGACACCGCCTCCTGGCACGAGATCCTGCGACTACTCGACTCCACCCCGGTACCCTGCGACACCTCAAGAGAGACAGTCAAACGCTCTGACCTGGTCGGGCATGCCGGCTACGGCTACTGCGCTTCGCATTCGAGGTTCTTCTGGGGTTTTCGCCTGTATCTGGTCTGCACCCCGGACGGGATGCCGGTGATCTGGGGGCTGGCCAACCCGAAGATCGGCGAGCGGGAAACCACCCAGGTCCTGCTTGATCATGACTGTCATCTGGTGCACGACGGGCAGGTCATCCTGGCGGACAAGGGCTTCGCCGGGAAAGAGTTCGAGGCGTTTGTCACCGACGAGCTTGGCGCCCACCTCGTCCGTCCCGACCGTAAGGATGAAAGCCCCGGTTCGGGGCCCTCGGTGGTATCCGCCAGTGGGTCGAGTCCGTCTTCGACACGCTTAAAGGCCAACTCGGCCTCGAGCAGCACGGCGGGCGCACCGTCGAAGGCGTCTACGCCCGAGTCGCTGCGAAACTTTTGGCCCTGGCCGCCGGGATCTGGCACAACTGGCTCATCGACGCCCCCAACAAACGCTCCCTGATCGCCTACGACCACTAAAAATCAATAGGACTTAATCATCTAGACCTGGTGGTTACGGTTACCCCACCATTTAGCTGAACAGTATTAGGTTTAATCTATACGGCACCTTTTAGGTCTCGTTTAGCAAGGGTAGTGATTGTGGTTCATCTCCTTGATCCGAGGGAAATCCCTCACACGCAGAGTATTAAACACTCTCACCGCGCAGAACCCTAGCGGCTTTTCCCTAGGAATAAGGCACCCAAAAGGGGGGTGTAAGTTTAATTGTTTCCACTTAAGAGAGAAAAAGTTTTTCTTTCATGTTTAACTGGTTACACCGTTAAATACCTCCCATGGGAATACAGCTTGCTTTCACCACGATAATGGACATCTTTGTCTTTCTGGAAATGAGGAATTTTTGTGGCAATGAAATTTAGAAAAACCTTTCTCTCTCTCAGCCTGGCCGCCCTGCTTCCTATAACGATTACTCAACCAGTTGTGGCCTCTCCCTCTGGATCCTCGCAAGTGGGGGCATTTGAAAACTCTGAGAATGTGGATATCCAGATCATGGATACTCCTGTCATCGATAATGCTCTGGCAGAAAAAGTAGAGCCCTTTATTGAGTTGAGAGGTTCGGTTTTCTTTCTAACGGCACAAGGAAAAGAAATTTTAAATGCTCAGGAGACTAGAGAGGTGGAGCAGCAATTAACTAATACAAACCAGTTAATTGAGCATGCTGCCACTCATGAGAACGCCTCACAGACGGTGGGGGAGAAAAGTGTGACATTTTCTCAACCTGATACGAAACCTACTGATGGGGGCGGTTTCGCTACTTTCGCTCATGGGGTAAACAGTATTAAATTTCACTGGTGGGGAATGGAGATATTTCTTTCGCAGACCACCTTGCGGAATCTTGGAGCTGGAGCA